>JAPLGR010000713.1 GCA_026390045.1 Chloroflexota bacterium
GACCGGAGATCGAGGAGCGTGTGGGATGGTTTGTCGCGCGGCGAGCCGAATTGCCCAGGATGGGAGACTACCGCAAGATCGATATCGCGCAAGCGGATCCTGCGCGGACGGGTATTGGCGTTGCCGGCGATGCCGCCGCCCGCAAAGACCTCAGCATGGAAGCCGTCAATCACAATGTCCTCAATCTGCGCCGTGGCCTCAGGCTGACCCACGGCGATTAGAAACGGCAAGGCGAGATTACGCGCATACACGTCCCGGAACGTGACGTTCGAGATGGCCACGCCGGAGCCGCGCCAGTAGGCCGACTGGAAATGCATTCCAACGCCGCCTCGCGTGATGACGATGTTCGAGAACACCGCGTTGCGGATCACACCATCGCCGACTCCGATCCGGAACACGCTTGACGAGGACCCCACCACGCAGTTACTCACGACGATGTTCTCGCAGGCGCGGGTTTTGTCCTTGAGCCGCGCATTGTCCCCGCGCAGGGTGATGGCGTCGTCGCCGGTGTCGATGATGCAGTCGCTGACCGTCACGTCGCGGCAGCAGTCGATGTCGATCCCCACGACCTCATATAGTGCAGTGCATGGCTCCACGTGCTTCTTCTTCGGCTTCTTCTTGTTCCAGTCGTAGTTCACTGGCTGGATGTAGATCCACTTCTTCTTCCCCTTCTGTTGCGGATGGTAATCGGCGAGCAAAATGGGCCCACCTCGGCACGCAATCCGGACCCACCAGGGTCACAGTATAAGCCGTCTTCTCAGGCGGCGTAAGGGGTCACACTTTTTGTGTTGAGGCGGCCTTGGGGTCCGTTGTCTTTGCTTCTCCCGCGGCCTTGGTCTTCTTGCCGGCCTTGATGGACTCCCGGAATCGGTAGCTCTCGCCGTTCATCTCCAGGATGTGGCAGCGGTGCGTCAGCCGATCCAGAAGGGCCGCGGTCATCCGTTCGCCCTGGAAGACCTGGCCCCAGTCCCCGAAGGCCAGGTTGCTGGTGATGAGAAGGCTGGCTCGCTCGTAGCGGTCGGCGAAGACCTGGAACAGCAGTTCCGCACCGGCGCGACTGAAGGACAGGTAGCCGAGCTCATCCACGATCAACAGGTCCGTCTTGTCCAGCTGCGTCAGCAGCCGATCCAGGTGGTACTGCTTCTGGGCTTCTTCCAGTTGGTTGACCAGGGCGGCGGCCGTAAAGAAGCGGACGCGTCGGCCCTGGCGACAGGCGGCCAGGCCCAGGGCGATCGCCAAGTGCGTCTTGCCCGTGCCAGCGTTTCCAACCAGACAGGAATTGTAATGCTGGTCGATCCACTCCCCCCGGGCCAGTTCCAGGATCTTCTGCTTGTTCAGGCTGGGCATGAGGCTAAAGTCGTAGGTGTCCAAGTCCTTCTGCACGGGGAAGCCGGCCTGCTTGATCCGGGCCTTCAGCGCGTTGGCGGACCGGGCTGCCACCTCCAGTTCCGTCAGGCGCAGCAGGTACTGCTCATAGTCCTCGTTGGCGGCCGAGGCTTCGCGGGCCAGCTTGGTGAACTCCGCCGACATCGTCGGCAGGCGGAGCTGTTTGAGATTGGCCTTCAGCAACAGGGCTTGAGGGTCAGGCATGGGCGGGGTCTCCTATCGAGAGAAGTTGGTTGAATCGGCTCAGGTCCACACGCGGAACCTGAATCTCTGCGGGAAGGATCTCGGCCGGCGCCGCGGCGACCGCCACGGAAGGCTC
>JAPLGR010000613.1 GCA_026390045.1 Chloroflexota bacterium
AGGTCGTGCGTTTCGATCATCACGCTCGCCGTCATTCGCCCACCTCGATGTCCACAAAGGCGGTCATTCCCCACCTCAGTCCGTCCGGGATCTGATCGAGCTTAAGGACCGCGGTGTAGTTCACCCCCGAGCCTTCCGCCGACTTGAATCCCACACGCTGGACGGTCCCGCTTACGCTGGCTTCAGGCAGGGCATCAAAGGTCACGATGGCCTTGTCGTTGAGCTGAATGCGGGCCGCGTCAATCTCGTTGAGATCGGCGGTCTCCACTTGCAGGCCGTTCAAATCACCCAGTTGCAGGACAGGCATACCAGGCGTGGACCACTCCCCCACTCGCGTCTTCAAGTTGCACACAACACCATCGAAGGGAGCGCGCAGCTCAAGATCCGCTAGCGCCTGCTGAGCGGTGGCCAGCTGCGCCTGCGCCAGCGTCAGACGGGCCTTCGCCTGCGCCAGCAGATCCGGATCCGGCCCGGGGATCACATCCTCGGCATCGCGCTCCGCCTGATCGAGCTGTGCCTGGGCAAGGCTGAGCTTGCCGTCCAGGATCGCCTGATCGGTGTCGGTCGGCGTGCCCTTGTACCAGTTCAGGTTTCTGAGGGCGGTGTCGCGCCGCTGCTCGGCCGCATTCAGGTTGACCAATGCGTTGGCCTTGTCTGTGTCACCCGAGGCCCGGTCGTAGAGAGCCTTGTAGTGATCGACTTCTTCATTGGCCCAGCAGCAGCTTCGCCTCCGCCGCCCGGATGGTCTCGGGCGAGGCGCGGTAACCTTCTTGCTGAACCCTCCAACGGTACTCCTCGTCGTCGAGCGCGTCTCGGGCGTTGGCCAGCGCCAGCTCGGCCTGCGCTGCGGCCAGCTGCACGTTCTCGTGCAGCTCATCCAGGGCCTGCTGCGCGTTGAGGAGTTCATGCTCAGCGGAACTGACCTTCGCTTCGCCAGCCGCCTGTCCATCCAGTCGCACGAGGGGCTGCCCGGCAACGACGTGATCGCCATCCTCAACGAGCACCTCGGCCACGACTCCCTGACCCCTCATGCTCAGCGTGGCCCACTGCTCAGGGACGACCACACCGGTTGCTCCGATGATGGCATTGAAGTCCTCAGCCAGGCTGGGCTCAGGCGTCGGCGTCGCCTCTTCTCCCGATGAGCCGCAGGCGGCAAGGATCAGGGAGCACACGACGATCCAGACAACGTTCTTGGCATTCCGTTTCATCAATGCATCCTCCAGAGTTTCACTCACATCGCCCTATGCCCTGCTCTCACTCGTAGCGCAGGGCCTCAACGGGCTGGAGCCGGGTGGCGCGGTACGCCGGATACAGCCCGCCTGCAGCGCCCAATAGCAGGGAGAGCAGAATGGCCCGGGCGAAGATATCCCAAGACCACGCCGGGTCCACCCAGCTCCCCAGGGAAACGTTCATCTGCATGAGCTCGATCAGCACGAACGAAAGGACGATGCCCGCTAGGCCCCCCAGCAGGCCGAGCAACGCCGATTCGCGCAGGATCATCCGCAGCACGGCGCGCCGGCGCCAGCCGAGTGCGCGCAGCACGCCGATCTCCCGGGTACGCTCGAAGACCGCCATCATCATGGTGTTGAGGACGGTCAGGCCTCCCGCCGCAATGGCCATCAGCGAGATGCCGTCCAGCATTGCGTTCGACGACTGGATATCCGGCATCTCCTCGGCGAAATCGGTGGTCAGGGCGGCATACACGCCGGGATACTCGTTGTTGATGCGCTCCACGAGGGCCTGGGCGTGAGCGGGATCTTCGAGCTTCACCCCGATCATGCTCGCCTTGCGAGGCCGGCCGATGAAGTTCTGAGCGTCGCGCAGCGTGGTCACGCCGCCCATCTGTTCCCAACCGACATTCGATTCGTAGATCCCCACCACCCGGAAGCGCATCCCGCTCAGCTCGACGACATCTCCCACGCCGCGCTTCAGCGTGTCGGCCATGAGCTCGCCGAGCAGGATCTGCCGGTTCCCGGTGAGCATCTGGCCTCCCACAATGTGGAAGCGCTGGATCGCGAACTCGTTAGGGGCGTACCCCTGCACCACGAACATGACGCCTGAATCGGGCAAGATCAACCCGGTGAACGCGACGCCAGCGGCGGTGCGCACCTCGGGCATGGCGCTTATGGAATCAACGACCCGCTCATCGATCGAACTGAGCGTCACATCGGCAACGTCGGCCTGGCGGACCATGATGTCCGCCTGGGTTCCGGTGGCCATGTCGGTGAAGGAAGCCACGAACCCGCGCACCACGGCCTCCAGCGCCAGGATCGCGCCCACCGTCAGCGCGATGGCGCCGAGGGTAAGCAAGCTGCGAGTGGAACGCTGCCACAGGCTCTGCACCGCCATGCCGCCCACCGGCAGGCGGCGGACTTTGCTGCTGCCTCCTTCATAGCGCAGGGCCTCCACCGGTGGAAGGCGCGAGGCCCGCCAGGAAGGATAGAGTCCACCGACCAGCCCCATGACCAGCACCACCAGCATCGCCTGCGCAATCATGCCGAAGCCGATGTTGCCGGTGCGGGTGCCCATCAGCACGGTCACCTGTGAGAGAGCCAGCAGCAGGAGCCATCCGGCGAGGATCCCCAGCACCCCACCGGCCAGGCAGACCAACACCGATTCGCCCAGGATCATCCCCAGCACCCGGCGGCGGCTCCAGCCCATTGCGCGCAGGACGCCGATCTCGCGGGTGCGCTCGAACACGGCCATCAGCTGGGCGTTCAGCATGCCCACCCCGCCGATGACGATCGCCAATCCGCCGATGACCCACACCAACGCCTGCAGGATGGCCTGCATTGACAGCTTGTCGGCGAATTCCGTCGTGCCGCTGAGTTTCAGATCTTGCCACTGGCGAATGATCCGTTCCTCGAGCCTCGCACGCAGGTTGGGCTCTTTGAGGCGAATGTAGAACAGACTGACCTGACGGTTCTTGCCCTGGAGCTCCTGCGCGTCCTCCAGCCGAAGGAGCGCGGCGCTGTCTTCAAACGCGTCGCCCGTTTCGTAGATGCCCACAATGCGGTAAGTCGTGGTGGTGACACGCAGCGTATCGCCCACCTGCTTGTCCATCACCTCGGCGGCAACCGAGCCCAGTAGCGCAGGAGTGCCGCGCAGTCCGCGCGGGACGTGCTCGTACAACCCAACACCTTCCTTGATGCGAAAGCGATCGAGCATGAAGCTGTCGGCCGAATAGCCGAACACGATGAAGAGCGGTTCACCTTCGGCCTGGGTCAGCCCTTCGAGCATTCCGCTGGCCGCTTCGACTTCGGGCATCGCCTCCAGCTCGGCGCCGACGGTTTCGTCGACCGCGCTGTAGCTGACATCCATGGCATCCGGCTGGCTGAGGACCAGATCGGCCTTGCTGCCCGACACCATGGAGCCGTAGCCGGCCTTGAAACCGTCCGCCAGTGCGCCGAGCGCAATGATGGCCGTGACGCCCACGCAGATGCCCAGCACGGTGAGCACGGTCCGGGTCTTTCGACGGAGGAGGTTCTTTAGAATGATACGCACCGTTTGACGACCTCGATCATCAATGCAATCGCTTCCTTGCGGTCGCGGAGGGCATAGCATCCGCCAGGGTCAGCAGCCTGTCCCCAGCATGCCCCTGCAGGCGAGAGATCAAGCCTCCGTTCCATGCCGGATCCCCTACTGTAGAAGGGCCACAATGTGCTCATCTTCGATCCGGTAGTACACCTTCTGGCCATCCCGGCGGGCTTTCACCAGGCGCATCTGGCGCAGCCCGCGCAAACGGTGGGAGATGGCCGACTCGGTCACTCCCAGCCGGCTTGCCAGCGCGCCCACGTTCAGCTCCTGATCCAGCAGGGCGGAAAGAACGCGCACCCGGCCGGAATCACTGAAGGCGCGGAACAGCTCCGCCACATGGGCGGCCGTGCGTTCATCGAGAGCAGACCGGGCTTGGGACCTTGCCATACTGAACATCTGAGCATGTGTTCAGATGTGTTCAATCCTAAGCCAGACGCCCGAAATGTCAAGAGCGTGAATGCGGGTGACCAGAAGCCCGACGTCGGGCCGGCCGACAAGCGTCTGGTGGGCATCTTCAGGCGAGGGCTCCCGGTCAGGGGGCACGGTGACGAGGAACAAGCCAAGGCGGCCAAGCCCGTGGGTCGGCTGTAGGCTGAGCGACTCGCCCAAGCTTCGGGATCAGGGGCTGCCTCACACGCCCGGGACCTCCTCCGCCGTTTGACTCTCCCCCCGCTCTGCCCTATCATGCCGCGCACAGACAGATGCGCAGTGCAGGCGAGGGATCACCGCGCTGCGCATCTGCTCACGGTCTGCCGAACTGGGGGCGCTATTGACCTCGCTCTCGCCCGTCCCCTCCAGCCCCCACGGTCCCGAAATCCCGGTTGCCGCTTGCTGCGGCTCCAATCGCCGGGCACCGGCCATCCCACGCGCTCAACATCCAGAGGAGGACTGAATCCATGGCCAGGACAGGCTACGACGCCATCATCGATCACGTCGCCAACGGCGACCCCGAGGCAACTGCGGCGGCCTGCCAGCAGGCGCTGGCGAGCGGAGCACCCGCCCAAGACATCGTCACGCGCGGCCTGTCCAAGGGGATGCGCAAGATCGCCCGCGACCTGAACAAGAAGGGCATGTACCTGGGCACGATGCTCGGCTCCTCGTTCGCCTTCAACGCCGGCTATGAAGCGCTGCGCCCGCAGTTGGAGCGCGAGCGCGGCGCCCCGGAGGGCACGGTGGTCCTGGGCGTCATGGATGGTCCGTGGACCATCGGCACCGGCATCGTCAGCGCCGTCCTGCAGGCCAACAACTTTCGCGTGATCGACGCCGGCTCGGACGTCCCCCCGGAGCACGTCGTCGCCGCGGCGGTCGAGGCCAAGGCTGACGTCGTCGCCGTGGGAATGTACCTCTCCTACAAGCTCGACCTGCTGCGCCGGCTGGCCGACGGATTGGCCGCCGCCGGCCTTCGGCACAAGGTCCGCCTCCTCCTAAGCGGCCCCGCGGGCAGCCCGCGCATCGCCGAGACCTACGGCGCCGACGTGTATCTCCCCGACGCCGAAGCGATCCTCGAGGAGTGCCGTACGTTCCTCGCCTCCAGGAAGGGCGAGATGACCTCGCGCCAGCGGGTGTTGACGGCGCTCAAGCTGCAGGAGCCCGACCGCGTCCCGCTGGTCGCCTTCTCGATGACGTTCACCGCCAAGCACGCCGGCGTCAAGTTCTCGGACTACGTCTCGCGGGCCGAGGTCATGGCCGAAGCGGAGATCAAGGCCTGCCGCCGATTCGGATGGGACGACGTGTGCAACTCGTCCGACGTGGGGCTCTTCGCCCAGGCGATCGGCGGCGAGGTCTTCATGCCCGAGGACGACATCCCGCGCATCGTCAAGCCGGTGCTGAGCATCGACCACCCGCGCGAGGACTTCGAGCGCATCCGCCAGCGGCCGGTGGAGGAGTACATCCAGAACGGCCGGCTGGCCGAACTGATCCGCTCGGTCAAGTACATGCCCCAGGGCGTGGGCGATGAGGTGGCGGTCATCGGCTGGATCGAGGGCGCCTTCCAGGGAACGATGCTGCTGTTTGGCGCCGACCCGCGGGCCTGGCTGGTGATGCGCTCCGATCCGGGACTGACGTTCGAGATCTTCTCCTGGTACAACGACTACGCCTTCGCCGCCGCCAAGGCGATGATCGACAACGGCGCCGATATCATCGGCTGCGGTGAGTCGGGCGCCTACTTCCTCTCGCCTGAGCTGTTCCAGATGGCCGCCTTCCCCTTCGAGCAACCGCTCTTCCAGCGCATCACCGAGGCCGGGGGCAAGGTCCTGATCCACTGCTGCGGCAACGTACCTCAGTGCATCGGCTTCGCCCCGGACCTCAACCCTGGAGGTGCCATCCAGTTCGACTACCAGGTCAACCTGGCCAAGGCGAAGAAGCAGATCGGCGACCGCATCACGCTGATGGGCAACCTGGACTGCAATCGCATCCTGCACCTAGGATCGAAGGATGACGTCCTGCGGACCTGCCGCAAGGCCATCCGCGATGCCGGTGCTGGCGGGGGCTACTGGCTGAGCGGCGGGTGCGAGATCCCGCGCGATATGCCGTACGAGAACATGGACGCCATGTTCCAGTCAGTGAACACGTACGGCCGCTATCCGCTGCCCGCCGCCAAGCAGTCCAGTGCCGCGTAGCGCCTATCCAAATCGGATCCGCGGATCAGGAGTGCGACATGCGAACCAGACGCGCCAACATCGCCTACGCCATCGGGACCGTGGCCTCGCCGCTCTTGTTCCAGGCCATCGGCGCCTACTTGATCTTCTTCTATACCGATGTCGTGCGCCTTGAGGTCGGCCTGATCAGCCTGGCCTACTCGCTCTCCTACGGCATCTGGAACGCGATCAATGATCCGCTTGTCGGCCACCTGTCTGATCGGACGCGGACGCGCTGGGGGCGCCGCATCCCATTCATCTTCGTCGGCGCGCCGCTGGCGGCGCTGCTGTTCGTGGCCGTGTGGTCCCCGCCGGTCGGTGGGCAGCCGCTGTCCGTCCCGCACGACCTCCGGATCTTCCTCTACCTGGCGGTGACCATCGGCCTGTTCGACCTGATGTTCACCTCGGCCAACATCTCTTACGCCTCGCTGTTCCCCGAGATGTTCCCCGATCTCAAGCAGCGCACGAGCGTCATGATCCCGCGGCAGATCGCCGCTGTGGTCGGCCTGCTCCTTGGCCTGGGCGCCTGGCCGGTCCTGGTGAAGGTCTTCACGGCCAGCACGGGCGAATTCGGCAGCCGAACGGTGACCGCCGCCCTCCTCGGGGCGATCGCCTGGGCGGCCTTCTGGATCTCGCTCTTGGGCAGCCGTGAGCGCCGCGAGTTCAGCCAGGAGCCCAGTCTGCCGCTTGCCGCCGCGTTCAGGGTGACGTTCACCAACCGCACGTTCCTGGCAGCGGCCGTCGGGACGCTGGTCATCAACTACATCTGGTCGTGGCTGGCGGCGATGGCGCCGTTCTTCGTCAAGTACATCCTCGGCGCGCCGGACGAGCAGATGAGCATCCTGTTCCTGGCGATGTTCGGCACGTCGATCGTGTTCTACCCGCTGTGGCGATGGATTACGCTGCGCATCGGCTCGAAGCGGGCCCTGGTCATCTCGGTGACGCTCTACGCCCTGCTGATCTTCCCTGTGCTGTTCATCTCGGACTTCACGCTGGCGATCATCACCTTC
>JAPLGR010000411.1 GCA_026390045.1 Chloroflexota bacterium
ATGAGGGCGTCGAAGACCGGGCCAACAAGCCTGAAGAACGCCTCGACCACTGGTGCCAGAATCGATGCCAGCACGCGCGCACCGCCCGCCAGTAATCGGGCGCCTGCCTCCACCACACTCCACGCAGCGCTGCTGGACAGCACCCAACCCACGCCCACGCCCAACACGATGACAACCGCAACCTCAAGTAGAAGGCCGGCATGCCAGGACAGGCTGAACGGGAGTGGCCTACCTCCACGACGGCGGGAGGCATCGTTGACTTGGCCGAGGGCGACGCCGGCCAGCCCGCCTCCGACGTACAGAGGCAGGAACGTGGCCCCGGCACCTCGCGACGCCTGGGGGAATAACACCATCGCGGAAGCGGCCAGAAGCACACCGGTGAACAGCCGTCGCAGCGTCGTATCAGCCTCGAGGGCCTCGCCGGCAGAGAGCCGCCCTGCTCGCCACCACGCGTATCCAAGGCCAAGGATCACCACCCAGGTCGCCTGCCATTGGGAGCGACCATCGGCCATTGGCCCGCCAGCTGGCATCCCGATGTAGGCCCACCAAGCTCCGCCCAACACGACAAGCAGCACCAGCAGCCGTCCGGCTGCCGCCGTCACCCCCGGCAGGTTCATCCGGTTGACAAGGGCCGCGCTCGCATGCCCGAGCAGCGCGGCACCCATGATGAAGACTGCTGCGTTGGGAGCCTGTGCTCCGCTCCGGTGCGGCAATAGCGCCGCGAACCATGGTGTCAGCCATCCGAACCACGCCCAAAGCGAGACCATCACCCCGAGGGGCTGCCAGACCACTCGCCCGGCAAGTACTTCACGAGCCCACTGCGTGCTGCGCGCTGGTGCGTTCATGCACCTGCCTCGGAGTCCAGACGGAGATGCATGCTGGGGATACCCGGCAGAAACGGCGGCGGATCATCCGCAAGGGAGATCAGTCTCGCCCGCCGCCCGTGTGCCGCAGTTGCAGCAGCGCCTCGAGAATGGAAGGCGGCGTCAGCGCGGTCACGACGAACAGCGTCGATCCATACGAGAGCTGCGGCGCTTCCGAGAGCAAATACATGGCGAAGGGCGCCTTGACGATCGGAGTCAGACCCGCCAGGCATTCGAGCAGCAGGCTGAGCTGACCCGGCGAGCGCGACGGCGGGACGCGGAAGGGCCGACCGGAACGCGCGATCGAACCGTTGCTGATCAGGCCGACGCGGTGACCGGCCTCAAGCGCCTCCGTTACCAGAGTCGCGGAGGTCTCCACCAGCGCTTCCATGCGTTCCGGGTCGTAGCCCTCCCAGTGACGATCGTGCGTCGCCGCGTTCACACACACGACGATGTCGAGGCCGGCCACGGGCTGGTAGACGCGCGTCTGGAGTTCCCCGGTGCCCGCCGTCGCGGGCCAATGGATGTCGCAGAAGCGGTCCCCAGGAGCGTAGGCGCGGACGCCCATGGGCAGGTTCGGATCGTCGAACAGGCGGCGTTGGGCGCGACGCCAACCGAACGGATCATCCCAAGCGAAACCAGATGCGGGCAGGGCTCGCCGTCGAGGGTAGACGACCAATCGGTCAGGGGGAGCCACGCTGCCCGAGGCGCGGAACAGAGCGAACGGATCCGTGCTGCGCGCCTCCGCCGGTCCCAGGGCATAGATGCCGCGGCGCCGCGTCGACAGGGTGTACTCGCGGCGCGCCTGGGTCCGGCCACGGAGGCTGAGGGCCAGCGTCAGCTCCGACTCATCAAGAAGATCCGACGGCGCGAGGTCGCGGCTCGCATCCGGTGCAACGGCGTTGGGCCAACGGTCCCTCGTCGTCAGCCAGACCAGCGGCAGCTGCCTGCGATTCTCGACGCGGATAGTGCACGAGACCGGTTCGCCGGCGAAGGCGCGCCTCAGGTGGAAGCCGCGCGTGTAGCGCACGGCATCGAGCGACCCGCGGTTCAGGACGAGGGCGACTGCATACACGGTCGCCAGCAGTCCTGCGAGCAGAAGCAACTCGCGCGAACCCAGCACGTAGCCGAGCAACGCCATCAAGATGGCCGACCGCCACCACAATCGACGGATCACCTTACTCCTCGACGGGAACGGGCACTCGCTCGATGATGCCGCTCAGCAACTCATCGAGCTGCTGGCCGCGCAGTTGGGCTTGGGGGGCGATCATCAGCCGATGGGTGAGGACGACCGGGGCCATCAGCTTGACGTCGTCAGGAAGGACGAAGTCGCGCCCGGCGATGGCGGCCCATGCCTGAGATGCCTGATAGATCCCGAGCGAAGCGCGGGGGCTTGCCCCCAGGGCGATTTCGGGATGCCGGCGGGTGGCGGCGGAGATCGAGATCATGTAGTCGCGGATTGAGCGCTCGACACGGATTGCCCGACGCGCCTCCTGCGCCGCCATCACTTCGGCCGGCGTGGTGACGGCGCGCAGCCCAAGCAGCGGATCGGCCGCCCCAAAGCGCTCCAGGATCTCGCCCTCTTCCTGGGCAGGCGGGTATCCGATCTTCACCCGCATCAAGAACCGATCCAACTACGCCTCGGGCAGCGGGAATGTCCCTTCCAGCTCCACCGGGTTCTGGGTCGCCAGGACGAGGAATGGGCGCGAGAGGGGCCGGGTGACGCCATCCACGGTCACCTGCCGCTCCTGCATCGCCTCGAGCAGCGCCGACTGAGTGCGAGGTGTGGCGCGGTTGATCTCGTCCGCAAGCACGACCTGCCCCATCAGCGGCCCCGGCCGGTACTCGAACGCCTGCGTCTACTGGTTGAACCAGCTGATGCCGGTGACGTCGGACGGAAGCAGATCCGGCGTGAATTGGATGCGCTGGAAAGTGCAGCCGAGGGAGTCTGCCAGCGCGCGAGCAAGCGTGGTCTTGCCAATTCCCGGCACGTCCTCTAGCAGGACGTGACCTTCCACAGCACGGCAGCCAATGTCTGATCGATGACCTCGTCCTTGCCGACTATCACCGTCTGTATGTTGGCGCGCAGCCGCCGCGCGAGATCCTGAATCATGGTCACCCTTTGGGGGGAACTCGCGGCGAGTATAGCATGCCGCCCATGACCGGATGCTATAATGCCTCAGACATGCGAACGCTGATCGCCCTCGATCTTGAGACGACGGGGTTGGATCCGGAGCGCGACGCCGTCATCGAGATCGGCGCGGTCCGCTTCCGCGGCACGCGGGTTGAGGATCAGTGGTCAACGCTGGTCAACCCGGGCCGCCCGATCCCCGCCTTCATCAGCGAGCTGACCGGCATCGATGACCAGATGGTCGAGCGCGCCCCGCGCCTGAGCGAAACCCTCGGGGATCTGGCCAAGTTCGTCGGCGATCATGCCCTGCTCGGACACAACGTCGGCTTCGACCTGGCCTTTCTGCGCCGCAAGGGACTGTTCGAGTTCAACGAGGCGCACGATACGCTGGACATGGCCTCGGTTCTGTTGCCGACGGCCTCTCGCTACGGGCTCGCCTCGCTCGCGGCCGAGTTCGGCGTCCCAGTTGGGGCTTCGCACCGAGCCCTGGACGACGCACAGACCTCGCGCCAGGTCTTCCTGCATCTGTACGAAATTGCCCGGCAGCTCCCGCCCCCCGTTCTCGAGGAGATCACCCGCCTCGGCGCGGAGATCAAGTGGGGAGCAGCGCTGGTCTTCGATGAGGCCTACCGCGAGGTCACAAGCGACGGTCTCGACCTCTCGGCAACACAGCAGCCGATTCGGTATCCGTTCAGCCCGACGGACCGCGGCGAGGGCCCCCTTCAACCAGCGGCCAAGACCACGCCGCTTGACCCGGAGGAACTCGCCTCCGTCCTCGAGCCCGGCGGACCGCTGGCGCGCTGCTTCTCGGCGTACGAACACCGACCACAACAGGTGACGATGCTGCGCGCCGTTGCGCGCTCGCTCTCCGAAGGACGACACCTGATGGTGGAAGCCGGGACGGGCACCGGCAAGAGCATGGCGTACCTGGTGCCCGCGTTCGCCTGGGCAGCGGCCAACGGCCGACGCGTGGTCGTCTCGACCAACACCATCAACCTCCAGGAGCAGCTCATGCAGAAGGACATCCCGGACCTCTCGAAGGCGCTCGGCTTTGACCTGCGCGCCTCGGTGCTCAAGGGACGATCCAACTACCTGTGCCCGCGGAGGCTCGACGCGCTTCGTCGCCTCGGCCCGCGCACCAGCGAGGAGATGCGCGTCGCCGCCAAGGTGCTGGTCTGGCTTTCTGCCGGGGGCAACGGCGATCGCGGGCAGATCAACCTGCTCGGCCCGGCAGAGGCGGCCGCGTGGGCGCGCCTGTCGGCCGAGGGTGACGAATGCTCAACCGAGCTGTGTGAGCACTTCGCCGGCGGAGTCTGCCCCTATTACCGAGCGCGGGTGGAGGCGGAAGCGTCGCATGTCCTCATTGTCAACCACGCGCTGCTCCTCGCTGACATTGCCACCGGCAACCGCGTGCTGCCCGAGTATGCCCATCTGATCGTGGACGAGGCGCACCACCTTGAATCGGCCACCACGAAAGGGCTGAGTTTCCAGGTCACCGAGGCAGAGTTGACGCGTTGGCTGCGGGATCTGACCGCGCGCCCGGCAGGCTTGCTGGCGCAGACCTCGGCTGCCGCGCGTCGCGACCTGCCTCCGAACGATTCCGCCCAGGTCCAGGCTGCAAGCCATGAGATCTCGCAGGCCTTCCAGGCTTGCCTGGAGCCGACCACGCAGCTGTTCGCCGCAGTCAACGGCTTCCTCTCCGGACGACGCGACGGCCGACCGCCGAGCCAGTACGGGCAGCAGGAGCGGATCGTCGCCAGCACGCGGACGTTGTCCGAGTGGTCCGAAGTTGAATTCGCCTGGGAGAGGCTGCGAGAGCCGCTGGCGCTCGGCATCCACCGCCTGCAGTCCATGGCCGAGGCGCTGCAGGCCACCACCGAGGGCGGCGTCACAACCCTGTCCGATCTCGCTCAGGGACTGCGAACGGCCGCACGGTCTCTGGCGGAGCTCTTCGGCCAGCTGAATCACATGATCTTCGAGCCCGATCCCCAGCGGATTTACTGGGCGGAGATGGACGCGCGCTCAGGCCGCACCTCGCTGCACACGGCGCCTCTCGACATCGGCCCGCTGGTCGAACGCCACCTGTGGCATGAGAAGGACGCCGTGATCCTGACGTCCGCCACGCTGACGACGGCGGGGCACTTCGACTACCTCCGCCGGCGGCTCCACGCCGAAGAGGCTGAGGAGCTGGCCCTGGGTTCGCCCTTCGACTTCGAGAATGCGACGCTACTCTACCTGGTCAACGACATCGCCGAACCCAACGACCGCCAGGCTTATCAACGCGCCGTCGAGAAAGGGCTCATCGGCCTGTGCCGCGCGACGCACGGCCGCACACTGGTGCTGTTCACTTCCAATGAGCAGCTGCGCGTGACGGCGCGCGCCATCGACGAGCCGCTCGGCGCGCACGGGATCCAGGTCCTTGAGCAATCCGAGGGTGCCTCGCGACAGGCGCTCCTCGAGCGATTCCGCACGACCGAGGGCGCCGTGCTGCTTGGGACGCGCTCCTTCTGGGAAGGCGTCGATGTCCCCGGCGAGGCGCTATCGGTGCTGGCCATCGTCCGGCTGCCGTTCGACGTGCCAACCGATCCGATCATCGCTGCGCGCTCCGAGACCTTTGAGACGCCGTTCGACGAGTACTCGCTGCCCGAAGCCGTGTTGCGCTTTCGCCAGGGGTTCGGCCGGTTGATCCGCACGCAGTCCGATCGGGGCGTGGTCGTCGTCTTCGATCGACGCATCACCTCAAGGCCCTACGGCCGCGCCTTCCTCGATTCGCTCCCCACGTGCACGGTGCGCGCCGGCCGCCTGGCCGATCTCCCCGCCTCGGCCGCCCGCTGGCTCGGCGCGTGACTCGCGCCGCAGGACGCTTGGATTGACCCGCCCCGCGCGGGATGTTAGAATGCCGCGATCTTCATCTCCTGAGGCAAGCACACGTGATTGACGTCAATGACCTTCGCAAGGGCGTAACCTTTGAATTTGATGGCAGCCTGTACAAGGTCCTCGAGTACTCGCACAACAAACCGGGGCGCGGCAATGCCACCATCCGTACCAAGATCCGCGACCTCCGCACTGGCTCCGTGACCGAGAAGACCTTCTCGTCCGGCGATCGCGTCAAGGACGTGCGGCTCGAGTATCACCAGGTGCAGTTCCTGTA
>JAPLGR010000166.1 GCA_026390045.1 Chloroflexota bacterium
GGTCTGCGGGTAGCCGTAGTAGGCGCAGTACCACATGTTGGCGTAGCACTGGGCGCCGTCGTAGACGAAGAACTTGGCGGCGGCAACCCCGGCGGCGGAGACGAACTCAATCTGCTTGGTCTCGTTGTCGCGCACCGTGACCGGGCGAGGAACCTCGTACAGGTGGTATTCGAAGAACTCGCGCTGCTCGACCGGGGTGGCGGTGGGGGCCGCGGCCTCCTCGAGGTAGATCTTGTCCGCGGAGTAGCCGGCCTGAGCCACGCGGTTCAGGTCGCCCGCCACAAGCTTGAGATGGGCATCGCGGAATGAAGCGCCGCTGGTGTTGCTGAGCGTGATCCAGCCGTCCAGGTCAATGCGCGTTTCGTCCGGCGTGAGGAGCAATACGTAGTCGGCCTGCCAGGACATGCCGCCGGTCAGATAGGTGACCTCGACGTCCTGCGCGCCGGCTTGGTCGGTCTGCAGGCGCCAAACCAACGTCGGCCGTGTGCGTAGGCCTTCGGGCAACTCGGGGAACGAGAAGTCCTGGACGTTGTCGATCTTGACCACGATCACGCCGCCGGCGGCATCCTGCAGGATGATGTCGCCCCGGCCGCTGAGCAGCTTGCCGCGGTACTCGTGGCCGTCCTTGGTCAGGACTTTGATCTCCTGGTCGAGGTACTTCTCGAGCAGGGCCTGCGCGCCGACTAGGTCGAACTCGTAGTTCTGCTCCAGGACGCTGGTTCCCTGCGGGCGGCTGATCGAGCGGAAGAGTACACTGGTCGGGTCAATCGACGCCGCCACGTCGCTGAAGGCGATCTCGTTGAGTCCCTCGCTCAATGTGAACTGCCGGCGATCGCGCACCAGTGCCGTCCCCTGGTTGTAGACCGTCAACGCGACGCCGGGCTCCGAGGCCTCGGCGGGAGGCGTGGGAGTCGGAGCAACGGTCCCCAATCCGCTGCACGCCACCGACAGCACGATCAGAGGCGCCGTCAGCAGGAACAGCTTGCGCAGATGAGTCGCTAACCAGGTGCTCATCGTGTCCTCCATGGAACAGGTCTACTGGAGAGACGATGGGATGGAGCAAAGGGTTCCGCGCCAAACCGATCCCGCACAGGTTGACCTGATATACTCACTCCGAATTGGAGGCGGAGCGATGTCGCCGGAGCCCTTTGGCCGCCGAGAGGATGAAGAACGCGTGCGCCGGGAAGGGCGGATGCCGCCGGGCCAGTCGCTGACCCAGAAGTTCCCCGTGCTGCACTACGGACCGGTGCCAGGCTTCGACCCGGCGCGCTGGGATCTGCGCGTCTGGGGCGAGGTGGAACGCGAGGTACGCTGGACGTGGGATGAGTTCCAGAAACTCCCGCGGACGCGCATTCAGATGGACATCCACTGCGTGACGCGCTGGAGCAAGTTCGACACGGAGTGGGAGGGTGTCTCGCTCGGGCAGCTCGTTCGCGAGGGGCTGATCCAGCCGAAGCCGACCGCCCGCTTCTTGATGCAGCACTGCGAGTTTGGCTTCACGGTCAACCTGCCGCTCGAGGTGGCGCTGGCGGACAACTTCCTGCTGGCGACTCACTTCAACGGTGAGCCCCTGACCCCAGACCACGGCTACCCAGTGCGCGGCGTGGTGGGCAACATCCCGGGGCGCGGGGATCTGATGACACCCTACTTCTGGAAGGGCGGCAAGTGGGTGCGGGGTCTGGAGTTCATGGCCAGCGATCGTCTGGGCTTCTGGGAGCAGGCCGGCTATCACAACGAAGCCGACATCTGGAAGGAACAGCGCACGACCGGCGGGTGGTAACCGCCGGGCCGCACAGAGTCATCCATGCCGCCTGCCTCCACGGCAGGCGGCTGCGCGATTCGCTCAGGGCAAGCCTATAATCGAATCGAGGTCGCCATGGATGACGAGGAGAACTACGCGCTCGAGCGCGACCGCATGGTGGAAGAACAGCTGCGCGGCCGGGATATCACTGACGGGCGCGTCCTGGCTGTTATGCGCCAGGTCCCGCGCCATCGGTTCGTCCGCCCCGTGGATTTGCACCTCGCCTATGCCGATTGCCCGCTGCCCATTGGCCACGGTCAGACCATCTCGCAGCCCTACATCGTTGCGCTGATGACCCAGCTGCTGGAACCGAATCCGGATGATACGGTGCTGGAAATCGGCACGGGATCAGGCTATCAGGCGGCGATCCTGGCGCAGCTTGTGGGGCAAGTGATCTCGGTGGAGCGCATCCCGGAGCTGGCGGCACAGACACGGCTGCTGCTGGCCCGCCTTGGCGTGACCAACGTGGAGGTGCAAGAGGGTGATGGAACGCAGGGCTGCGCGGACCGTGCTCCATTTGCCGGAATTGTCGTGACCGCCGGCGCGCCGCGCGTGCCTGAACCTCTCAGGCAGCAACTGGCCGAGGGAGGCCGGCTTGTGCTTCCCGTTGGATCGCGCGACGGGCAGATGCTTGAGCGCTGGACTCGGTGCGGAGAGGATCTGCAACGCGAGCGCATCGCGCCGGTGGCTTTTGTCCCGTTGATCGGCGAACAAGGGTGGAGCGAGGCCGCCGCGGCGGGTGAGGGCTGGAGGTTCAGCCCTTAGGTCATTGTCGACGCCAGATGGCAGACAAACAGACTCGCGCCGCCCGATCGGGCGGCGCGAGGGTTGCGGGTGAGAGCTGATGACTAGCGGCCGAGGTGCATCGGCATTACAACGTGCAGGAAATCCTCCCGGCCAACCGGCTTGATCACGCCCGGCGATGAGGTGCTGCTGGTCTCGAGGGCCACGTTGGGCGTGTCGATCACGTTCAGCACTTCCACCAGGAAGCGCACGTTGAAGGCAATGTCGATCCCCGTCCCATCGACGGTAGCGTCGACCACCG
>JAPLGR010000539.1 GCA_026390045.1 Chloroflexota bacterium
GATGCCGGGTGATTATAGCATCCGGGCCTTAAGGCCACGACGCACCCGAAGGTGCGTCGCGTGGAGAGCGTACCGATGCTGCGGGCCGCTACTTCGTTGCCTTGGCCTTGGCCAGGCTCTTCATCAGCCTGCTCTTGCGCCGGGCAGCATTCTTCTTATGCAGGACGCCCTTGGCCGCCGCGCGATCGAGCTCGCTGGTGGCGCTGCGGACTGCCGTGTCAGCCGTCTTCGCGTCAGCCTGGACGGCCTGGCGAGCGACCTTGACCTGTTTGCGAGCGTGCGAGCGCGTGTCTCGATTCCGTATCCGGCGCTTCACGTTCTGCCGGTTTCGTTTCTTGGCGGATGCAATGTTGGCCAACCTAACCTCCGGTGATCTCGTGCAACCGCTCCATTCTACCCAGCCGTCCCCGGCTTGTCTAGGGCGCACGATCGGCGCGGCTGAACCTCCGCCGGTGCCCTCGGCATTCCCTCGGCCACCGGCTGCGGCGAAGGTCCCCTCGGCGTGGCCTGCCTTGCTTTGCGCGACGCTCCCTGTGGCCAGGCATCCTCGCCCCTATTGCAGCGCCGGTTCCGGGCAGCTGATAGACCGATCATCCGTCCGAGCGACATGCGGCTACTCAGCGGGTTCTCTGCGCATAGCCAGCTTGCGGGAGCCCAGCGGCGCGCCTGGAGGCCGACTGATTCCTCCGGGTCACCGCAACGTGGGACAGCGTTCCCGAAGAGAAGGGCCGGCGCCGGTGACACTCACGACGGCCTGCCAACCATCGAGCCGAATGCTGAGCACCAGAATCGCGGTTGTCAGTGAGGATCAGGGAGCGTTCAGCGGGCCATAGTCTGACACGCACACGATGTCGTAGTACTCGAGCTCCGTGTCACGCGAGGTGGCTGCGTCTGCGGCTGCATGCTCGCCGATGGCGACGACGTCCGGAATGTACTTGAGAGCGTCAATATTCCAGTAGCGCGGCAGGACCATCAGCGGGTCGTTGACCCCAGCCTCAGGCTGGTAGCTGGGGCGCATCGGGTCCTCTTTGCTCGCCAGCGGGATCCAGTTGAACATCACCGGGCCGCGCGGGTTGATGGTGAACCCGAGCCGATAACCGGTCTGTCGCGCAAGCTCCGCGCCGCGTGGCGTGAATCCGCCTCCGGGCCAGATGATGGCAATCGGCCGCTTGCCGAAGTGTTCTACGAAAGCGTCGATCGATCCCTGGAGCTCACCTAGGATGTATCCATCGCTGCTCCCGGGCCAGATGGGGATGTTATGCACCACACCGTGTGCCTGGTGATCAACCCAGCCCTCGCTCTCGACTTCGGCATTCTCCGTCCACAGGTAGTCGGCTGTGTCCTTGGCTGAGATCCAGGCGTTCACGACCGGCCAGCCGAAGCGCTCGTGGTACTGCCCAAAGAAGTCGTCGAAGTACCCGCGCCCGTGTCGGTCATCCGCCACCAGCAGGACCGATCTCGACGGGATGAGAGCGTTGTGCTCGAGGAAACCAGCTAGTTGGATCGTGTTGATCGCCTCGAAGCCCGCCTCATGCAGCCCTTCCATCAGTCCCTCGAACTTCTCTCGGCTGATCTGGTTGTCGTACTTGATCTCCCCC
>JAPLGR010000344.1 GCA_026390045.1 Chloroflexota bacterium
CGAGGTGTCCGAGGCGATGCTGTTCGACCTCGGCTCCCCAGATGGGATCACGCCGGTGCTGGCCGTTCCGGAGCGCCCCGTCCCCGACGGCACCCGGGCGGGGTGATCAGCACGACTGGAATTCTCGAATGGCTCAGCTAACCCTCAGGTTCCCCGAACCCGGTGACGGTGAGCCAATCCTGGAAGCGGTTCGCGAAACGCTCCCCGAGCTTTGCCGCTGGATGACCTGGTGCCACCCAGGGTACTCCGAGGCCGATGCCCTGCGGTGGATCTCCTCGCAAGCGCAAGCCCGGGAGTCCGGCAGCGCCTTCGAGTTCCTGATCGTCGGCGGCAGCGGGCGCCTTCTCGGCGTCTGCGGCATCAACTGCATCAACACCGGGAATCGCTTTGCCAATCTCGGCTACTGGGTCCGCACCTCAGAGACCGGCCGCGGCATCGCCGTGCAGGCGGTGACGCTGCTCGTCGACTGGGTTTTCGAAAACACGGACCTCGAGCGGCTCGAGATCGTCGCCGCCGTCGGCAACGAGCCAAGTCAGCGTGTTGCCGAGAAGGCGGGGGCGCTTCGTGAGGGCACGCTTCGCTCAAGGCTCTGCATCCATGGCGCTTACCACGATGCGGTCATGTACTCGATCATCAGGCCCACCCAAACGGACACCGAGCCGCAGCGGTAGCCTGCTCCAGGCCTCCATCAGACGGTTCGGAATCCAGGCGGACCTCGAGCTCCCGGCGTGCCCCTTTGCGGCGTAGAATCACGGCACTCACAACGAGAGGGGGTCGAAATGGCTTTCAGGACACTTCTGGTCATCAAAGCTGTCGTGTGCCTCTTCTTTGGCCCTATCCTGCTGTTCGTGCCTGGCTTGTTGTTCAATCTCCTCGGCGCATCGCTGGGCGCTGGAGGCACTTTCACGGCCAGGATATATGGAGCGGCGGTCTTCGGGACGATGGTGCTCACCTGGCTTGCGAGAAACACCGCAGAAGCACGTGCCCGGCACGCCATCCTGCTCGACCTGTTCGTTTACGACGGGATCGGCTTTGTGGTGACGCTGCTCTCGGTGGTCTCGGGCGTTCTTAACCCGTTGAGCTGGGGCATCGCAGTGGTGTATCTGTTCTTCACACTGGGCTCCGGCTATCTCCTTCTCACACACCAGGCCGAAGCAGGCGCCCCGGCCTAGCGATGGTTCGCAGCGGACCGAAGCTCGCTGCAACTTTCTGCGGCCGCTGAGACTCGGCGCTGGGCACCAGCGAGAAGTTGGAGCGTGTCTGTCGGGGTCCGGAAACGCCGGCAGCTTTGGGTCAAACCTCGAAAGGAGGACCGTATGATCGGAGCACTCGTCGCAAAGAAAGCGCTGGCCGACTCTTTTGATGCCTTGAACCGGCATGACCTGCCGAAGTTCATGGCGGCTTGGCGCGATGACGGTGTGTTCATCTATCCCGGTGAGATACCTGAAAGCGGCACTTTCCAGGGGAAGAGCGCCGTCGAGGGCTGGTTCCGGCGTTTCTTCGACCAGTTCC
>JAPLGR010000073.1 GCA_026390045.1 Chloroflexota bacterium
GCAGCACCTCAAAGATCGAGCGCGTCCCGGCCGGGTCCAGTTGCGAGGTAGGCTCGTCCAGCACGAGCACCTTCGGCTGCATGGCCATCACGGCAGCGATCGCCAGACGCTGTTGCTCGCTGCCGGACAGCGTGAACGGCGAGCGGTCGGCGAGGTCGTCCAGCCCGGTGGCGCGCAGCGCGCCCATCGCGCGCGACCTGAGCTCCGCCTGGTCCACGCCGAGGTTCTCCAGCCCGAAGGCAACTTCCTCCAAGACTGTATAGCGCGCCCCGCTGATCTGGTTGAAGGGGTTCTGGAAGACCAGCCCGACGTCGGACACGAGCTCGCTGATTGGCGTGTGGCGAACGTCATGGCCGGCAACAAGCACGTCGCCCTCAATCGCTCCGGTGTAGAAGTGCGGGATGTAGCCCGTCAGCGCGTAGCACAACGTGGACTTGCCGGCGCCGTTGGCGCCCACCACGCCGACCAGTTCGCCTGCCCCCGCAACCAGGTCGACGCCGTGCAGCGCATCCTGCTCGGTGCCTGCGTAGCGGAAGCGTAGCCCGGAGACGTCAATCACAACGCCCTCCAGACGGTGAAACGCGCCGCAACCACCGCCACGCCCAGGAGAAGCATCAACCAGCGCGCCGCGGACTGCAGACGCGAGTCCCACAGCGTCACTAGGCTCGTGCGCGGCCCCTGTCGGTTGAAAGCGCGCGCCTCGAGGGCGATGGCACGCTCCTCGATCTCCATCAGGCTGCTCAGGATCAGTGGGGCGACCAGCGGGGCAAGCGCCCGAAGCCGCGTCGTGATCGGGCCTTCGGTTTCTAGTCCACGTGAGCGCTGCGCGTCCAGGATGGCATGCGCACGCGCCTGGAACGTGGGCACGATCTGCAGCGTGGTGACCACGATGTACGCGATCTGGTTGGGGAGCCCGCGTTCGACCAGCGCACGCATCAGTGCGTCGGGCCGGGTGATCGTCGTCAGCAGCGTTGCCGCGCCCAGCCCGACGAGCAGCCGGGCGCTGAACAGCAAGGCGACCCCGAGTCCCTCCAGTGTGTAGCTGAAGGGACCCAGACGGAACAGGACCAACGGGCCGGGCGTGAAGAAGCCCTGGATCAGCACAAGCGAGACGACGAACGGCCACAGGACCCGAAAGCACGTGCGCAGGAACGCCTGAAGCTTGTTGGCCAGCGCGGCCAGCGGAACCAGCAGGCTGAAGTAGACGGCCAGCACGAGTGCCGTCGTGGGCAGCGCCGCGCCGGCCACAACAGCCAGCAGCATCAGCGTGAGGCTGGTCAGAGGATGGAGAGAGCGCGCTTCGGACGGGCGAGGGAGTGCCTTGCCATTCATCAGGGCGAGCCAGTTCCAGGCATTGCAGGCGTCGACGGAATCCGGGGCGCGGCAGGCCGTCTGCCTGCGCCCCGGAGGAGAAGCATGTCCGTCGTCAGCCTAACTCGCGCGCGGCTTCAGGTTGCTGAAGCGTGCCAAGAAGCGCTGGGGCAGCGCACGCAGCACCAGGAAGACGATCAGGTAGGTCGCCATCTTGTCCATCGGGTCAGAGAAGGCCCCCTGGGCGATATTGGCGCCCAGCGAGTCCAGCCCGACGGAACGCGCCATGGCCACGATGGCATCCGTACCACTGCCCATCACGCCGCCGAAGACATAGCTGGCGATGGGCGCAGAGAGCACGGCGGCCACCAGGCCGGTGATCAGGCCGGCCAGAATCGCCTTCCACCACATGTTCGGCCATCCGCCGCGCCCGAAGACGCCGGCCAGCGCGCCGATGATCGCCGCCACGCCGGCAAAGGCGATCGCCGGCGTGTACCATCCGGTCAGTGTCCAGATAACATTGGACAGGAAACCGGTCAGTGCGCCAGCCCATGGGCCGGCCAGCACGCCGACCAGGATGGTGCCGATGGAGTCCAGGTAAAGCGGCACCTTGATCAGCAGCGCCAGCTGGCCAACGGCGATGTTGATGGCGATGGCGACCGGGATCAGCACCAGCGTCATCGTGTTGAATTCGCGCTTCAATCCTTCCATGTTCCTCCGCCTCCTGATCAAGCGAGTCCGCCGCTACTATACGGCAAAGGGAGGGGCATGTAAAGCAGAGCCCTCGTGGCCCACTTCACAAACGCAAAGAGTCCGCTGTCAACACTCTTCTCGCGAGGATGGACTCGCTGCCCAGGGTCAGCGCGCAATGAGGACCAGTCGGCCGGGATTGCCGGGATAGTAGTTGTAGGCCGGACGATCGGCGTACGACTGCGCCAGACGCAGATCTTGCTCACTGCCGCGCGTGTAGGCGAGTAGCAGTTCGCCCTCCGCGAACGGCGGCGTCAGCGTCAGCAATGTCCCGTACTCGGTCCACGACTGCACCGGGTGGACGATGACCAGCGCCTTCGCCGGCGCAACTGCCTGCAGTTGATCGCGCGAGGCGAGATTCATCTCGTACAGCCCGGTCATCTGCTGCAGCCGCGCCGGAAGGTAGAAGCCAACGTTGAGCGCTAGGAGTGCAAGCACAAGCGCACTGACGCTCAACGAACGTAGGCGACTCACGCCGCGCGCGGTCAGCCATCCGGCCAGCGCGGCGATCCCCGCCGCGCTCAACACCGAGAATGCACCCAGCGCCTCCACGTAGTAGCGCGGGCCATACACCCATGCACCCACCCAGTAAGCGGCGTAGACCAGGGCAAGCGACGGCAGGAGCCCGGCCAGGAGCCAGGCGTCTGCACGCTTGCGCAGGGCCAGCAACCCGATCGGCGCAAAGATCCACGAGAGGTACGGCCACCCGTAGAGATCATGCTGCCCGACCCGCAGGCTGAACTTGGTGTTGATGCGCGCCTGGTTCAGCGTGTGGCCGCCTTCCGTCACCCCGTACCCGGGGCCGAAACCGATTCGGTCGTAGGACCACCAAAGCGTGTACGGGTTGCGCAGAGCGTCGCCACTGAGTGCCCACTGCCAGACCAACAACAACGCGGCAACGACCAACGCGAACACGCCCATGCTCAATACCGCGCGCCTTGTTCCCCGGTCTCCACGCACCAACAGCCACACACCGTGAATTCCGAAGGGCAATCCCACGCCAACCGCGGTGAGGGGCCGTGTCAGCGCCAGCAAGCCGAGCGACAGGCCAGCCACGATCACCGGCAGCGCGCGTGGCAACCGCGGCTGAGACGGTGCAGCCACGACGCCATCCAGCCATCCCAGCGTGAGTGTCAGCGCGAGGAAGACGCTGAGCGTATGAGACATCAGCGAGGCGGACAGCACCAGGAACATCGGCGAGGCGGCAACCAGCAGTGCCGCCAGCAGGCCCA
>JAPLGR010000375.1 GCA_026390045.1 Chloroflexota bacterium
ACCGCCGGGGACACGTCGCAGTTCGCGCTCTCCAACACCACCTCTTCGCCGGTCGCTGCCGGCGGCTCCACGAGCTTCAAGATCCGCTTCGATCCTTCTACCGTCGGCGGCAAATCCGCGACGGTGACGGTGAGCAGCGACGCTCCCGTGCCCAAAAACCTCTACACCTTCACAGTCACCGGGACCGGATCCTTCGCGCCCAAGGTGTACTGGACGGGACGTGACAACGGTATAGTCATGAAGGCGAACCTGAACGGGTCCAACCCGGAGACGGTGTTCAGCGGTCTCTACGACCCCACCGGGCTCGCGATCGACCAGAGCAACAACTACATGTACATCGGGGAGTGCTACGGCAACTCGATTCTGAAGGCGCCCCTGGATGGTTCCACCTCGCCGACCACGATTTCCACAGGTGGCGGTGGGCCCTATGGCGTCGCTGTTGATGCCGTGAACGGAAAGGTATACTGGGCGAGTTTCCTCGGCCCATACAACCTATACAGTGCCAATCTGGATGGATCGGGGATATTTGGAATTCCTTCGGGTGCTCTTCCGTTCGGGATCGCCGTGAATCCCTATACCTCTGACCTGTTCTGGTCGGATTACAGCTACGGATTGATCTTCAGGACCGACAAATCGCTGGCCAGCGGCAGCGGCGCTCCGTTCATGGGTGGTGGAGGCTACGGGGCCGCTGGGGGGCTGGCGATAGACTCCACGAACAACTACCTCTACTGGGTAGAGCAGGCCATGGGCCAGGTCTGCCGCATGGACATTTCCAACCCCGTTCGCCAGGTCATCGCCGGAGGGGGATCCCCCGACAGCATTGCCGTGGACCCGGCGGACGGGTGGGTGTTCTGGGGCAACCATTACTCGCAGCTCTGGCGCTCCAATCTGGACGGCTCGAACGCAATGATGATCAGTGGGGGCGGAGGGAGGATATACGGCATCGCCCTCGACCTAGTGGACTGAGGGATACGCCGGGCCGGCAACGAAGCCGGGAGGGGAGCGAGCGGGCGCTGGGCTGCCCGGCTCAGACGGCAGCCGACAGTTTCCCGCCCAGCAGCGCTTCGACCTGCTCCCTGTTCTTCCACAGCGCGCAGCCGCCGGCGGTTTCCCTGAAGAGGTCGTGGTTGTCGCGCATCGACTCCATGAACGGCGAGCGCAGCGCGTCCTTCCGAGGCATCTTCTTCAGGCTGGCGTCCGAGTACGGGGCGAGCGGGCAGGGCTCGACGTCGCCTGCGGCGCTGATGGGCGTGTACTCCATACAGAAGAAGAGCTTGCAGCCCGCATCCACGGCTGAGTGCACGAAGGCCGGATCGGTGATAGTGCCCACGTTGCTGCGCGTCACGGTGAACGACAGGGCAAAGAAGAACCCCGCCGCCTTCAGCTCGGCCATCTTCCTCTCCGGCCGCTCGTGTACGCCCCTGCCTCGATGGTCGAAACCGCGCTCATGTAGTCACCGTTCTCGTTTCGAAACCGAACATAGTAGACGTGGCGATTCTTGCGAGATGTGGGCCGTTTGTTGAGACTGTAGGGGGCTTTCCGACGCTCCATGGTCTTTCCTCCTCTGGCTCAGTGTCAGAGCCAGTGTCAGAGAGAGCTACATGGAAACGCCAGTTTTCTGGTGGTTTCCTATTTCCCTACGACGTAGGGAGTTGGCTTGCCCGGAAGAGGACTTGAACCTCCA
>JAPLGR010000618.1 GCA_026390045.1 Chloroflexota bacterium
CTATCACCCCGGTACACTGCTCAAGCTCTACGCCTACGGATACCTCAACCGCATCCAGTCAAGCTGGACGAACGGTCCGCTCAAGCCGCCTCCTAGAAAAGGAAGCCGGCCGCAACCTGGAGCTCGTCTGGCTCCTGGGCAAGCTCACTCCCGACTTTAAGACCATCGCCGACTTTCGCAAAGACAACCGCAAAGCCATCCGCCAGGTCTGCCGCGCCTTCGTCCTGCTCTGCCGCGACCAGGGCCTCTTCGGCGGTGAGTTGGTCGCCATCGACGGCAGCAAGTTCAAGGCCTCTAACAATCGTGCCCGCAACATCACCCAGCGCCAGCTCAAGCGCCAGCTCAAGGACCTCGACCAGAAGATCGATACCTACCTCCACGATCTCGACGAACGGGATGAAACCGAGCCGGACGCCCCCAAGCTCACTGCCCAAGAGCTCAGGGAGAAGATCGAAGCCCTCAAGGCTCGCCGGGGTCACCTCCTCGACCTCTCCCAGGAGATGGATGACGCCGGCCAAACCCAGATCTCCCTCACCGATCCGGACAGCCGCTCCATGCCCTCCGGTGGCGGCCAGGTCACCGACGTGAGCTATAACGTTCAGGTCGCCGTCGACGAGAAGCATAAGCTGATCGTCGACCACGACGTCACCAACGAGCCCACCGACCGCAACCTGCTCCACCCCATGGCCCTGCGCGCCAAGGAAGCTCTCGGCGTGGACCACCTCGAGGTCGTGGCTGACATGGGCTACGCCAACGGCCAGCAGGTCAAGGCCTGTCTCGAAGCCGGCATCACTCCCTATCTGCCTCAGGCCAACACCTCAGCCAACAGCGCTCTCGGCCTCTTCGGCAAGCAAGACTTCCACTACGACCCTGCCCAGGACGGCTACCGCTGCCCGGCCGGAGAAGTTCTCACCTTCCACTTCGAAACCCAAGACGCAGGCCGCCACTACCGCGTCTACTCCACCTCCGCCTGTGGCACCTGTCCCCTCAAACCCCGCTGCACCCGCAGCCGCGGCAACCGGCGCATTACCCGCTGGGTCGACGAAGCCATCCTCGAAGACATGGCCGAACGCGTGCGTGCTCACCCCGAGAAGATCAAACTACGAAAGTGCCTCGTCGAGCACTCCTTCGGCACAATCAAACGGCACTGGAACCAGGGGTTTTTCCTGACCAGGGGGTTGAGCAAGGTGAAAGCAGAGATGAGCCTGACGGTCCTGGCGTACGACATCCAGCGGGTAGTGAAGATCCTGGGGGTCCCCCGGATGATCGAAGCGCTCGGCTAGGAGCGCTTCTTCCTTCTATCTTCCTCGTCTCGCACACCAACTCACAGCACTGGCCCGTTGCATCCTCCCTCGCCACCGAGTTCTCGCACGGTCTGGCGAGTTGTTCGGCGGCCATCATTCCGGCAAGTACGGAATCAATCCTCTTCGGAACGCCTCTTCTTGAATGTGCCGGGGCGCATCGCGGGCATCCAACAGAAACCCATTGACCTCGATGAGCCACACCATCGGATTCTCCGGCACGAGGCTCGGGAGACACCAGCGCGGGTCCAGCTGGTACATGCCAAACATCTTGATGATCTTCGCCGCCTTGGAGGATACGGTGCTCTGCCTGAGTCCAAACAAGGAGCACAGCTCAGCGGCAGTCAGATGGGGCTTCTGCGTCTTGTCGAACAGGAAGTTGACCTTGCCGATGGCATACAGGATTGCACACGCCCAGATGTTCGGGTCGCCTTGGGCAAGAGGCGATGGGCGCTTCCGAGCAAGAGCCGCAGCCAAGTGCCGGCACAAGTCTGCGTATTCTGGGTTGAGGTGCTGATTGCAGACTGCGTCAGTGCGGGCCGCCACTACTTCGAACAGGGGCTTGATCTTGGCGGGCACCCTGAGGTTTCGTGGCTCCGGATTGTGGTTGGGGGGCTCGGACACGGATCCGACCTCACGAGGGCATGGCCGCCGAACGGCCTCGAGCTAAGCTGCCCGGCGGAAGCAGGCAGCTCCTCTCAACTCCAGGGACTGTTGACGTGCGAGACAAGAAGCATTTGAGGCCCATCCCGCCGGATCAGTTACCTACAGGGCAGGCAAGTTCACATCGGCGGCACCACTTGATGCGCCCCTCTGTCTGGGATAGTCCCCTTGTCTCCACAGCTAACTGATCCAATCCTGACAGGAATTCCTTGCCGACAGCCATATCGGAATCCTTGACATCTTTGTCCATCTGGATACTGCACTTGGCTCTGCTGAAACATCCATCTCTTCCGGGAAGAGCGTACATCCCCGTTTCAGCTGATGAAAGAACGACCCTATCAAACGCATTCTGGGGACACGCCTTTCGACAGAACTCCTTACAACTGTCACATGGATCGAAAGTGGTGGGACCGGTAGGAGTCAACTCATCTTCGAGCAGCATGGCACGAAGACGAACCCTAGGTCCAAGCCCCGGAGTGATTAGTAGGTTGTTTCTACCGATGCAGCCAAATCCAGCCAATACCGCCGTATCCTTGAGGTATATGCCTCCTTTCTCAACCCAGTACGCCATCTTGTGGGTCTTGATACTCAGCGTTTCTTCAATCCACGCAGCTAGTTCCCTGTTGATTCTTTGCAGAATCCGGTTTCCCGGGGTGTCTCCACTTGCATTGGTCCAATCAAGTTCGGGTTTGTCCTCGGGATGGGAAACGGCAATAACCAAAGCCGACTTGACCCTTGCAGGCCACTTGATCTCATTGAAACCTTCTACCATCCCCTCAAACGAGTGGACGCCGTCGATCTTCGTACCGAATCTGCCTAGCATATCGTGGGAAGGCGATTTCTTTAGGAGTTCTACGCTCGCAATACCCGCTATTGCAGCTCCCATTTCCTTGGCCGTATCGATGATCTGTGCACTTCTGTCCGGTGCCATTATTCATCTTCCTTTCGTGTGACTGACGAATGCTCATGCAGGAAGGGAGTGTTCTAGCCGACCCGAGACCTCGCCACTTGCCTACTACTCAGTCTCTGGATGGTCGGGTCAGTTGCTCTACTTGCTGGTCTCTATCCAAGCGCTTGGCATGACCACGACGTCGGCGGCCTAGCAAGTGATTCTACGTGACTTCCAGAGAGGGTGATTCGCGGACCGGGATAGGCGTCTTTGGGCCCCTCGGAGGGCGATTC
>JAPLGR010000584.1 GCA_026390045.1 Chloroflexota bacterium
CTGGCGGCACCCGGAGCAGACGGGGCCAGGACATGGCACGTTTCTTGCTCGCACCGCGCGAACAGGACGGCCGCAGACAGTAGCGACGTCGATCGTCCGCTATGGCAGACAAAGAGCCCACCAGGATCATGAGTCCGAGCAGGCGCCCTCGCCTCTGGGCGAGGCGCGCTCTGGCCGTGGGAATGGTCATCAGCCTGACGGCTGGATGCGCCGGCCCGGCCGCGCCATCCGGCCGGTTGCCCGATCCGTGGGTAGGGGAACTGCCCCTCGACGGTGGCGCTTCCCCGACGGCGATCGCGTCGCTCACGCCACACCCGATCTTCGGCCTGCTCGCTACCCCGCTTCCCGAGGGTGTCGCCGATGTCGAGCCGACACCGGATGCCGTCCGTGACCCGCCTGTGCTGCGCTCCTCGGCCGAGACCTATGTGGTCCAGCCGGGCGATTCGCTCAACGGGATCGCGGGGAGCTTCGGCGTCAGTGCACAGAGCATCCTGCAGGCCAATCGCCTGGCGAATCCGGACGTTCTGCCGGTGTGGACGACGCTGATCATCCCGGCCCCGGTTCCGCAGGAAGCCGGCCCGCAGAACAAGCAGCTTCCCGACTCGGAGCTTGTCTTTGGGCCGGCGACGGCGTTCTTTGATGTGCAGCAGGAAGTCCTGAAGTGCGGTGGCTACCTCTCTGGCTACTCCGAGGAAGTCGAGGACCGTGTGCTGTCCGGAGCGGAGATCGTTGAGTTGGTGGCGACAAGATACTCAGTGAACCCTCGACTGCTGCTGGCAGTGCTTGAGTACCAGAGCTCGTGGCTGAGCGCCTCGAACCCCGAGAGCTCGACGCGCACCTATCCGATGGGGTTCGCTCGCCTGCAGCGCGATGGGCTGTTCAGCCAGCTATCGCTGGCGTCCGATCTGCTCAATACAGGCTACTACCTATGGCGCGCCGGATGGAACGGTCCGTTCGTCACGACGGACGGCGCGGCCATCCCGCCCGGTGCCGGGATCAACGCCGGGACAGCCGGCGTGCAGTACATGTTCTCCCAGCTGTATGCGTCGGGCGAGTGGCGCAGCGTCGTCGGTCCGGATGGGTTCTACGCCACCTGGACATCGCTCTTCGGCAATCCCTTCCGCCGCGGAGTGGAACCCCTGCTCCCGGCGGATCTCGCCCAACCCGTGCTTCAGCTTCCGTTTGAAGATGACGCGACCTGGTCGTTCACCAGCGGCCCGCACAGCGCGTGGGACACCGGCGCAGCCTGGGCCGCGCTTGATTTCGCTCCTCCGGGCAATGCCCTCGGCTGCGTCTGGTCCGATGAATGGGTGACCGCAGTTGCGGATGGGACCGTCCTCCGCGCTGGGGAGGGGGAGCTCATCCTGGATCTGGACCAGGATGGCTTCGAGCAGACCGGTTGGGTGCTGCTCTACATGCACATCGAGTCCCGCGATCGGATCGCGGTTGGAGGCGTGGTGCAAGCCGGAGACCGCCTGGGGCACCCCTCATGCGAGGGGGGCGTCTCCTATGGAACTCACGTGCACATAGCGCGCAAGTATAATGGCGAGTGGATCGCCGCCGATGGGTCTCTGCCCTTCGATCTGGATGGATGGGTGTCCTTCGGGGCAGGGAGTCAGTACGATGGGACGCTGCAGCGCGGAGGTGTGGTGCTCGAGGCCTGCGATTGCCGCAACGACGGCAATCAGGTAGCCCGTTGAGATGAGCGCGTCAACCGTCCGACCTGCCGCACCATTCCCTGTTGTTGTCGCAGCCTTGAGCCTCATGGCATCGGCCCTGGCCTGTTCCCGGGCCGATGTGCCATCGCCCAACGGATCCGGCAGTCTGCCGGTGGCCGTCGCACCGACCTCCACGAGCCCTGCCGTGCCAACGCAAGCTCCAGCAGCCACCGCCACGGAGTCGCCGACGGCGACCATCCTGGCGCCTGCGCCCCTTGTTTCCCCAACCTTCCCGCCCACGGTCACCGCCGAAACCGGGGAGGACTCGGAAACGGTGGTCTACGACACTCAGGCCGGCGACACTCCGCGCGCCATCGCCGTGCGCTTTGGTGTACTCCCATCCGATCTGACATCGGCCGGCGCTCCGCTGCCCGCCGATGATGAGCTGATGGATATCGGGACACGCCTTGTCATCCCTCGTCGGCTGACGTCCACGGGACCCTCGGAGCAGCTGATCCCGGACAGCGAGATAGTGTTCTCGCCGAACGCGGCCGACTTCAACGTCAGCACGTTCGCGCGCAACCTGGGCGGCTACCTCACCCGCTATCAGGAGTACGTCGCGGGCGACATGCGCTCCGGACCGGAGGTGCTGGCGCTGGCCGCGCGGGACAACTCGGTCAACCCGCGCCTGCTGCTGGCTCTGCTCGAGTATCAATCTGGCTGGGTGACGAATCCCACGCGCCCGAGCGGGGACGCCTGGAAGTATCCAATGGGCCGCATCGAGCCGGGTGACGCTGGCCTGTACCGACAGCTCACCTGGGCGGCCAACGAGCTCGGCAACGGCTACTACGGCTGGCGGTCGGGCACGGTGACCGAGGTCCGCATGAGGGACGGAATCAAGCTCCGCCTGGCGCCGGAGTTGAACGCTGGTACCGTTGCCCTGCAGTGGTACTTCTCTCTGCATGACACGACGCAGGTCTGGGCGGCGGACATCGGGCCGGATGGATTCATCGCCACGTATGAGAAGCTGTTCGGAGACCCTGAGGACTACTACCACCCTCTGTACGAGCCGGGACTAGAACAGCCCGAGATGATCCTGCCCTTCCTGCCGGGACATATCTGGTCGTTCACGGGCGGGCCGCATGGCGCCTGGGAACGCGAGGCAGCGTGGGCGGCGCTGGACTTTGCCCCATCAACGATGGTCGTTGGCTGCTCTGTGTCGGAGGACTGGGCGGTTGCGGCCGCACCAGGACTGGTGCTGCGCAGCGAGAATGGCGTCGTCGTCCTCGATCTGGACGGCGACGGGCGCGAGCAGACCGGATGGTCGCTGCTCTACCTGCACATCGCCGCCGATCAACGCGTGGCCGCCGGTACATTCCTCCAGGCGGGTGACCTGATCGGGCACCCGTCGTGTGAGGGCGGGACTGCTACCGGGACGCATATCCATCTCGCGCGCAAGTACAATGGCGAGTGGATTCTGGCCGACAGTGCGCTCCCCTTCACCTTGAGCGGATGGCAGGCCCGCGCAGGCACCAAGGCCTACGAAGGCGCGCTGGTCAAGGATGGCGAGATGGTCCTGGCCTGCCCGTGCGCGTCAAAGGAAACGCTGCTCTCCCGATGAGACCGAGCCAACGGATCATGATCCTGGCGCTTGCGGCGATCCTGGCTGCTTGCGCGCCGGCTCCGCCCGTCACGCCGCTCGCGGCCTCGGCCATGCCTGCCCAAGTTACGGGCGGCCCTACGCCTCTCCCCGTCCGCACGCCACACCCGCCGGGCGAAGTCTTCGAGTACATCGCGCAGCAGGGTGACACACTACCAGCAGTTGCCGCGCATTTCCGCTCGAGCGAGAGCGAGGTCCTGGCTGCCAATCCGGACCTTCCTGACGGAGTCACGACCTTGCCGGCCGGCTACCCGCTGCGCGTCCCGGCCTACTACCTGCCGCTGACGGGCTCGCCCTTCCACATCTTGCCGGATAGTGAGGTGGTGAACGGCCCCAGGGCGGTCGGCTTCGACACGCAGGCGGAGATCAACTCGCGTCCGGGTTTCCTTGCGGGGATGACCGACTATGCCAACGACCATCAACGGCCGGCGTGGGAAGTCGTCGACATTGTGGCGACCGAGTACTCGATCCATCCGCGCCTGTTGCTGACCCTGCTGGAAGCCGGAACCGGAGCGTTGACCCGGCCCGATCCCTCGAGCGAAGAGGATCTGACCTACCCGCTGGGCTACCACAACGACCGTTATCGGGGGCTGTATCGGCAGCTGTTGTGGGCGGCCGAGATGCTCAACAATGGCTACTACGGATGGCGGACAGGCACGCTGGCCGAGCTGGAACTTGCGGATGGACGTCTGGTTCGTCCCGACCCGTGGCTAAACGCCGGCACGGCGGCACTGCACGTGCTTCTGGCTGCGCGCTTCGGCCAGGCGGACTTCGACATCCAGACCGCGCCGGGCGGATTCCAGGAGACGTATCGGCTGCTGTGGGGTGATCCCTTCGAACAGGCGATTGAGTTCATCCCGGGCAACCTTCAGCAAGCCGAACTCGCCCTGCCGTTCCTGCCCAATCGTGTGTGGGACTTCTCCGGCGGCCCACACGCGACGTGGGGCACTGCCCTGCCCATGGGCGCGCTCGACTTCGCCCCGCCGGCGAGTGAGGGAGGTTGTGCGGCTTCCGGCGAATGGATCGCTGCGCCGGCAGCCGGCATTGTCACTCGGAGCGAAGAGGCCATCGTCGTCCTCGATCTTGGCGAGGATGGCGATGAACGCACGGGATGGGCGTTGCTGTTCTTTCACGTCGGCACGGGCGGTCGCGTCGCTGCCGGGACTTCGCTGGAGCAGGGGGACCAGATCGGGCATCCGTCATGCCAGGGCGGCCGCTCGACCGGCACGCACTTCCACATTGCACGCAAGTACAACGGAGAGTGGATCCCGGCGTACGGGCCCTTGCCCTTCATCCTCGCTGGGTGGGTGGCGGCGTATGGTGGTGAGCCGTACGAAGGGACGCTGACCAAGGGCTCGAAGATCGTCTCAGCCTCGACGGCCTCGACCGCCGCCAATCGCATCCTGTACACACTGCCCGGACAGGAGCCGACGCAGCCATCCAACTGATGGAGGGCGGAGCTGCAGACCCCTCCGCCCTAACCCCGTTGAATTGAGTAGGGAGAGCGGGTCGCCCGCTCCCCCTACTCAATTGGGGAGTTGACGCGGAGATCGCGTTCAAACGTCGAAGTACAGTGCCATCTCGTACGGGTGCGGCCGGTTGCGGACCTGGTAATACTCTTCGTTAAGCTTGTGCGGGATCCAGTCTGCGATGAGTCCTTCGTCGAAGACGCCTCCGGTCAGCAGGAACTCATGGTCCCGCTCCAGGGCCCGGCAAGCCTCCAGCAAACTGGCGGGGAGGGGCTTGATCTGCCGGCGCTGCTCCTCTGTCCAGGTGAAGATGTTGGCGTCGATCGGTCCGAAGCCGCTGGCCTGCGGGTCGATCGATCGCTTGATCCCGTCAAGCCCGGCAAGCAGCTGCGCGGCCAGGGCGAGGTAGACATTGCAGCTGGTGTCGGGAGGGCGGAACTCGAACCGCGCCGTGTCCGGTTGATCGGTGTGCTTGGGCACGCGGATGGCGGCGCTTCGGTTGCCAAGCGAAAAGAACGCGTTCACCGGCGCTTCGAAGCCAGGAACCAGGCGCCGGTACGAATTGGTGCTTGGATTGGTGAGCGCCAGCAGCGCCGGGCCGTGCGAGAGCATGCCTCCGATGTAGTGGAGCGCCGTCTGGCTCAGCTTGCCGTAGCCGCGCGCATCGTAGAAGACATTGGCCCCCTGCTTGAACAGGTGCTGGTGGAAGTGCATCCCGCTGCCCGCCTCCCCGTACAGCGGCTTGGGCATGAACGTCGCCGTCTGGCCATGATGGTGTGCGGTCATCTTGGCGACGTACTTGACCATCTGCGTGACGTCGGCTGCCCGGACCAGCCCCATCATGGGCGTCTCGATCTCGCATTGACCGGGACCGCCGACCTCGTGGTAGTGGTACTTCACCTCGGCGCCCATCGCCTCGAGGTGGCCAACCATCTCGCTGCGCAGGTTGTAGAGCTGATCCTTCGGCGGAATGGCGTGGTACCTGCCGTGAGGTGGGATCAGATGGCCATGTCCGCCTGCGGCCGACCGCCAGTCTGCTTCGCGGCTGTCCAGACGGTAGAGGCGCGATTGGTCGCGTTCTCGAAGGCCACCTCGTCGAAGACGTAGAACTCAAACTCCGGCCCCCAGCGGCTCTCGTCCGCCACCCCGGCGTCGCGCATCACCTGTTCCACCCGCATCGCGATGTTGCGCGGGTCGCGGGGGAAGGACTGCTTGGTGTCCGCTTCGTACGCCGAGCAGATCAGGCTCAGCGTCGGCACTTCCCAGAACGGGTCTTTGAACGCTGCGGACAGGTCAGGCAGCAGCACCATGTCGCCGGCCTTGACCGACTTCAGGCCGACGGATGACCCATCGAACCCGATTCCGTCGCGCAGGATGTGCGGGCCGAATCCTTGCGCCGGGATGGTGACGTGATGCCAGCGGCCCCACAGGTCGCTGAACTTCAGGTCGACCATCTGGATGTGCTGCTGGTCGAGATGCGCCTGCAGTTCCTGCGGGCTCGCAACTGCAGACGGAGGATCTTGGACATGCGCGTGTTCCCTGCCGCCGAGACGTTCCCTCCGGGGCGGCACCGGTGCCTGCCCGGCCATCAACCGGCGCGGGCAGATCTAGGTCAAGATCGGGAGATCGAAACCGAATCGGGTGTGATCTCCATTCGCCAGTAGCCCGCACCCTCGAGCTTGTACTCCAGAGTGAGGTGATCTGGCTGTCGTTCCTCAGACAGCAGGCGGATGGCCCGGGCGAAGGAGAACGTGACCAGTCGCGGATCCCATTCGCCCTGCTGGTCCGGTTCGTAGCCCGTCGGCGGCGCAAAGGCACGGACGATGGCCGTCTTCGCCGAGGAGCAGGCGGAGGATCGTCTCCGGCGCGTCCGCAGCCCACAGCAGGCTTGCGGTGGCCTGTTCCTCCACCTCGCGAGCGCGCTCTTCCTCCGTAAGCGGGGACTGCACCGGCGACCACACCACCGGGAGGCTGTCAACGTGCATGGTCTCAGGATCGATGACGGATGGCATCAACGCCCTCCGCGGCCCTTCTTCGCGGTTTGGTTGCTGCGCGATTCGGCCGGCTTGGATGAGGTTCGAGCGGGTGCCGGCTTGCGGGCGGCCTTCTTGGCCGCGGGCTTCTTCTTCGCGCCCGGCTTCGCCGCCCTCTTGCCCTTCTTTGAGGCTGTCTTCTTCGGCGCCGGCTCAGGCTCCGGCGGCGCCAGGACTTCCGAGCGCGGCTGGCCTGCGGTGACGTGCACCACGCGGTCGGAGTCCTTCACTTCGATGAGGGCCTTGCCCGCCGCCCCGCGCGTGCGGCGCGGCGCATCGCCAACGCGCAGGGACTTGGCTGCACCGCGCGATGAGTGGATCGCCACTCGATCATCCTCCTGTCCCAGCACAGCACCTGCCAGCTGCGGGCCGCTGGCGCACTTCCAAGCCAGCACGCCCTTGCCGTAGCGTCCCTGGACCGGGAACTGGCTGAGGGCTACGCGCTTCACCTGGCCGTCCTCGCGTACCAGCAGCAGGTCGGCCTCGGCGCGCAAGCAGTCT
>JAPLGR010000025.1 GCA_026390045.1 Chloroflexota bacterium
GATCGAGCTGGAGTGTTTCATCGTTGAAGATGAAGCGCGCGTTCTCGGGACCGCGCTCAAGGCCGGCGGCAAGCGGACCGAGGAACTCGGTCATGGCCGCCGGGTCGACTCCGATCTGGTAGTGGCCCCCCTGGGAGTCCTGCACAAGGTTGAAGCGCAGCATGCCGGCCAGGGTGGGCGGGTCGAATGTCCATGGGCCGGCACCGTCGGCGGTCAGTGTGAGTGGCTCGCTGAGGATGCGGCGTGCGATAGCCGCCTGTTCGGATGCGTCCAGGACAAGAGGCGGCGACTCTCGAACAACCAGCGGGAGTTCGGCATCATGCAGCTGGGCGACGCTCGGCTCCAGCACCATGAGCGTGGCGTCGATGTCAAGCTCGCGGCCGATCTGTCCGGGTTGCACGATGACCTCGAGCCCGTTGACCCCGAGCGTCGCCTCTAACTGCGGCTTGTCAATCGTCGCCGCCAGCGATTGCAGATACGCGGCGCCTTGTGCCTGGTCGAAGACGATCACCGGGGCGATTTCGATGCCGACGACCCATGCGTCGACCTGTTCCTGTAGGCGAAGGCCGAGCGAACCGCGGCGGCCCACAGCCAGTGCCTGATCGGCCATGGCTGCGCCGTCCAGGCGCACGCCGAGGTCGGACGGGTGCGCCGTCCAGATGTAGGCGCCGTCGCGCAAGGCCAGCAGGCCGGTCTGCGGATAGGGATAGGCGGCCGCAACCGTCTCCTGGATCTGTGCGGACGTCTTGCCGCTCAACGCCGCTTCGCCGGAATGCACGCCAGGGAGAGCCCGACCGACGAAGACGACTCGCACGGCCAACAGGAAGAGCAACAGTGCGACGAGGAAAGAAGCGCCAGCCACGAAGGCGGCCAGCAACACGCGCGTCAGCAAGGTCAAAGGATCGGCGGAGTTGCGGGGCAACAGCGAAGCGGTGCGCATCATCGGACCCACAGGGAGGCGAATTCTACCATTCGCACCGACGCTGGCCGGCGCCCGGGAGTTCCCGCCAGCTCACCGCGCCAGATAGACGTCAACGCTGCTGTAATGCAGGATGCCGGGCGGGGAAATCGCCTGCTCATAGACGGCGATCCGGCCGTACTGTGAATTCTCGAGGGTGTAGGGCACCTGGACTTCGAAGCTGCCGACTTCGCCGGGATTCGAGGTGGAGAGGGCTGCCGTGGCGGATCCAACGACGTTGCCGTTGCGGTCGAGCACCTCCACCACCAGCGGGCCGGGCGTGTCGAGCCAGCCGCCTCCGCGCACGGTGACCGGGCTGCCTCGGACATAGCCGTTGGCCCGCGGCGAGAAGATGGTGATCTTCTCTGCACCGCCGATCCCTGGGTAGACCAGCGCTGTCCCTGTCGTCAGCAAGACAACCGTCCGCGTGGTCAGATGGTCCATCTGTCCATCGCGCGTGCTGAAGGTCATGACCTCCAGGCGGACGGTCTGGGCCACCCAGGGGAACGAGAACGTGAGGTCGGTGTAGATGCGCCCGGCGAGATCCGGCATGGCCTGCAGGAAGGTGGTTCGATCGGCGAGGATGTCGCCCTGCTCGCCGATCAAGCGCAGGCGGACACGCCCCTGAAAGCTCGGCCCGCCGAAGCCAGTGACGCGCAGCGGGCTGAGGGCTTGCGAGCCGGGGCCAGGCTCATAGATGGACAGGCGCTCCGCCGGCAAGCCGATGCTGGGAGTGGCGGGGATCGGCGTTGGTGACGGGAGTGGAACATCGAGGACGATGGGCGGCGTAGCGTCTGTGTAAGGCGGTGGCGTGGGGCTTGCTGCAAGAGTCTCCGTCAGTGCGAGCGTCGGCGGAACCACACTGGGTGTGGAATCGGCAAGCAGGGGCGGGGCGCCGCATGCGCCCAGCAGTCCGGCGAGAAGGACGAGCCTCCAAGCGCGGGACGGTCGGATCCATTGCGGGGGCAGGTGCTCAGGCAAGCAGTTCCCCGAAACCCAGCTTGTGGATCGCGCGGCGGATGACCTCGTCGGCGAATCCTCTTGTGCCGAGATTGCCTCCGATGTGCGGCGTGGCGATGCCCTCGGCCAGTGTGTCAATCCTGGTCTGGTCGCCGTCGAGCACGACCATCGTGCGACCGCGTGGGTCGGTCATGCGATGTGCTCCGGCCCGTGCCGGGCCATGAGCGGCCTCAGCCTGTCGAGGCTAGTGAAGCTCATACACCTCGCCGAACTTGGCCCGCAGGTAGCGCAGGTACGGCTCGGGGGTCAATCCCTGGCCCGTGACGCGCTGCAGCAGCTCCACTGGATAATATCTGGCCCCGTGACGATGGACGTTCTCGCGCAGCCAGGTGAGCAACCCGCCGAACTCGGCCCGCTCGATCTGGGTTGCTAGGTCGGGGATGTCCTTGTTGATCCGCTCCCACAGCTGCGCCGCCACCAGGTTTCCCATGGCGTAGGTGGGGAAGTAGCCAAAGCCGCCGAAGCTCCAGTGGACATCCTGCAGCACACCCTTGGCGTCGTTGGGCGGTGTGATCCCCAGGTAGTCGCGCATGCGCGTGTTCCACGCCTCGGGCAGATCTTTCACCGCCAGCGTCCCGCTCATCAGCTCCAGCTCGAGTTCGAATCGGAGCATGATGTGCAGGTTGTAGGTCGCCTCGTCAGCGTCGACGCGAATCAGCGAGGGCTCAACCTTGTTGACCGCGCGGTAGAAGTCAGCCAGCTTCACCTTGCCCAGCGCGTCGGGGAACAGTCCCTGTAGCCGGGGGTAGAACGCAACCCAGAATGGACGGCTCCGCCCGACGAAGTTCTCCCACATGCGTGATTGCGACTCGTGGATCGCCATCGAGGTCCCGGTGGCGAGCGACGTTCGCTCGAGGCCGGGTGCGATCCCTTGCTCGTAGAGGGCGTGGCCGCACTCATGGATCGTGCTGAAGATAGCGTCGTTGAAGAACCCGGCGTCATAGCGCGTTGTGATGCGGACGTCGTCGAGGCTGAAAGAGGTGGTGAAGGGATGGACGGCCTTGTCCAGGCGTCCGCGCTTGAAGTCGTATCCCAGCTTCGTGATCACCTCGACCCCGAACTGTCGCTGCTTCTCGACATCGAAGGCCTGGCGGACAGGACCGTCGCTCACGGGCCGTCCACGTTCCTTCGTGGCGCGCACCAGCTCGACCTGTTGGGGACGGAGGACATCGAAGACCTCCTTCACCTGGCGTGTCGGCATCCCCGGCTCGAAGTCGTCGATCAGCGGATCGTAGATGTGTTCGTAGGGCTGGAAGAACTCCGCGTAGTCTCGCTTGAGGCGCACAATGGTTTCTAGGGCGGGCTTGAATTGCGCGAAATCGGCCTCGGCGCGCGCCTTCTCCCAGATGGGATGGGCCCTTCCAGTCTCCAAGCTGAACTCAGAGACCCATTCGGAGGGGACGCGGCGCTGCTTGTTGAAATCGCGCGCCGTCCGGCGGACGAGCGCCGCGTCGTCGTTCTCGAGGGGCAGGCCGGCCACCTCGGCTTGGGCTGCCTGCAGCGCAGCGCCGAACTCGTCACACACGAACTTGTCATGGGACAGACGGCTGAGGGTCGACAGCTGCTGGGCGCGCGCCTCGGCACCGCCCGGCGGCATATAGGTCTGCTGATCCCAGCCCAGGAGGGCCGAGGCGTGGTCTAGATCCAGGATTTCGCCCAGCAATTTGCACAATCGATCGGTTTTTGCTCCCATGCGTATTCTCCTTCTGTGGCCCTATGGTCCGAGGTCGAGGCTGTCTGTTGCGGTGCGCCCTGGCCGGATCGGATCGCGGCCTCGGGTGCGCCGGGCTCGTCGAGTGAATGGCCTGATTCTACCCTGTCGCCCTTGCTGCTGCCGGAACCAGAGGCGCGGGAGGAATCCGCAATGACGAGAGACACGCGAGGGTGGGATCAGGCCGACTCGCGCCACTTCTCGCGCAATACGCCGTACACCTCCATGTCGTCGACCACACCCCACTTGACGTTGTGATGCCGGAGCGTGCCCTCGTGTCGCATGCCGGCCTTCTGCATCACCCGCCCGGATGCTGCATTGCGCCCGTCGTGCTGAGCGAACACGCGACGCAGTCCGAGGTCCTCGAAGGCGAAGCGCACCACGGCCCACGCTGCCTCGGTGCAGTAGCCGTGGTTCCAGTAGGGCTTGCCGACCCAGTACCCGAGCTCGGTGCGCTGCATCTCAGTGTTGATCTCCAGCCCGATGCACCCGAGCAGTGCGCCGTCGTCGCGGCGGGTGATGGCGAAGGTGACGCTTTCCCCGCTGGCGAACCGATTGGGGTGCGATGCAATCCATGTCTCAGCGGCCCCGTCGGGATAAGGGTGAGGGATAGTGGCCGTGGTCTCGGCAATGGCGCGATCGCCGGCCAGGCGCTGAACTTCGGGAGCATCAGCGAGCCGAAAGGGCCGCAGGATCAACCGCTCTGTCTCCAGCGTTGGCTGCACGCCCGCCGGAACCGGGGGATTGCTCATGGCACGACCTCCAGGCTGACCAGCGTGGAGTGTAGCGCATGCTGCGCCACCCGCCGGTGCGGTTGTGGGATAATGGGAAGCCATCCGCGAGGGAAGCACGTGCGTTTCGAAACGATCTGTGTCCTCGGGCTGGGCTACATCGGGCTGCCAACCGCCAGCATCTTCGCCAGCAATGGCCTGAAGGTCACCGGCGTCGATGTCAACGAGCGCATTCTGACTAGCCTGCGGCAGGGCGAGCCGCACATCGAAGAGCCGGGGCTGCGCGCGCTGGTCCAGGCGGCGCTGGCCTCCGGGAACCTGAGCATCGCCGCGCAGCCGAAACCTGCGGATGCGTTCCTGATCGCCGTGCCGACGCCGGTGCGCGAGGACAAGGGCGCCGACCTGAGCGCTGTGACCACCGCAGCGGAATCGATCGTGCCCCACCTGCGGCGTGGCAATCTGGTCGTGCTCGAGTCCACCTCGCCGCCGCGGACGACGGTTGACGTCGTGGCGCCGATTGTGGAACGCTCAGGACTGCGCGCCGGCGCCGACTTCCACCTGGCATATTCGCCTGAACGCGTCCTGCCTGGCCAGATTCTGCGCGAGCTGGTCGAGAACGCACGAGTGATCGGCGGGATCGATAGCGCCTCGTCGGAGGCCGGCCGCGATCTGTATTCCGCCTTCGTGCGCGGTGAGATCGTCCTCACCGACGCTACGACAGCCGAGATGGTCAAGCTGATGGAGAACACCTACCGAGACATCAGCATCGCCGCGGCGAATGAGTTCTCGCGGCTGGCCGAACGTTTTGGCATTGATGTCTGGGAGGCGATTGCCATCGCCAATCGGCATCCGCGAATCAAGATCCTGCGGCCCGGCCCGGGTGTGGGCGGGCACTGTATCAGCGTCGATCCGTGGTTCCTGGTGGAATCGGCGCCCGAAATCACACCGCTCATCCGGCAGGCGCGGCTGGTGAACGACGGGCAGCCGGCATTTGCGGCCGGCTTGATCGAGCGGTCGCTCGGCGGCCTGCGCGGCCGAACGATTGCCGCACTTGGGCTGGCCTACAAGCCTGACGTGGATGACTTGCGCGAGAGCCCGGCCATCGATGTTGCTCGGCAGCTGGCCATGGGCGGGGCGCAGGTGAAGACCTTCGATCCTTATGCGGTGGAGGCGGCAGTCCCCGGATGCACAGCGGCGCCGTCGCTGGACGCGGCTCTGAAAGATGCCGAGGCGATCGTGCTCCTTGTCGATCACCGCGCCTTCGTCGACCTTGATCCGATGCAGGTGGCCGCCAGCATGCCGGGACGCGTGGCGGTGGACACGCGCGGACGCTGGGATCGCGCGCGCTGGGCGGGAGCCGGCTTCCGTCTGCATGTGTTGGGAGCAGGCGAGAGCCATGGCTGACCGCCGGCTGCGAGTGCTTTCGGTCTTCGGAACGCGACCCGAAGCGGTGAAGATGGCGCCTGTCGTCCTGCGGCTGCAGCGCACGCCGGATGTTGAGTCATGCGTGTGTGTCACCGCGCAGCACCGCCAGATGCTCGATCAAGTCCTCAACCTGTTCGAGATCCACCCCGATTACGATCTTGATCTGATGCAGCCCGACCAGTCGCTGGCCGAAACAGCCGCGGCGGTGTTCTTGGGGTTGGATCCCGTGCTCGAGCAAGTCCAGCCGGACTGGGTGCTGGTGCAGGGCGACACGACCACGGTGGCAGCTGCGGCCCTGTTGGCCTACTACCGAAAGATACGGGTCGGGCATGTCGAGGCGGGGCTGCGCACGGGCGATAAGTGGCGTCCGTTCCCCGAGGAGATCAACCGGCATGTCGCTGGCGTGGTCGCCGATCTGCACTTCGCTCCCACCAAGTGGGCGCGCTCGAACCTCCTAAGTGAAGGCGTGCCTGAGGAGAAGATCGTGGTGACCGGCAACCCGGTCATCGATGCGCTGCACGCCATCATAGCGCTGCCGTACGAGGTGGCAGGCGGACCACTGGCGGACCTGCCGTCGGACCGGTTGCTGATCTTGGTTACCGCCCACCGGCGCGAGAGCTTCGGTATGCCGTTGGAGAATATCTTCACCGCGTTGAAACGGCTGGCCGAGCGCTACGCCTCGCAGGCCGATATCCTGTACCCGGTGCATCTGAATCCGAACGTGCGTGAGCCCGCGTGGCGAATCCTGGGTGGACTGCCGAACGTCCGATTGGTCGAACCACTCGACTACCGTACGATGGCCCACTGCCTGGAGCGCGCTCATCTTGTTCTGACCGACTCGGGTGGATTGCAGGAGGAGGCCCCGGCGCTGGGCACGCCGGTGCTGGTGATGAGGGAAGTGACCGAGAGGCCGGAGGCGCTTGAGGCGGGGACGGCACGGCTGGTGGGGACAGATGCCGACCGGATCGTCGCCGAAGCCTCGCGCCTGATGGACGATCCCAAGGCGCACGCTGCGATGGCGAAGGCCGCCAACCCCTATGGCGACGGACACGCCGCAGAACGAATCGTCGACGCGCTTCTGGCCGCATCTCGAGCGTGATCCTCCTCAGCATTGTGCATCGCCCCTGTGCCCACTGGCTGACCTGCAGTCCTGTGACGGATCCTGTGGCCCTTGCCCGGGACGGCACGGCAGGCGACAATCGTCGGCTGTGCGACGTGCGATGGGGCTATAGCGTCCGGCCCGACACGGAGCAACCGACGGTCTGTGATGGCTGAGCATTGCTTGTGCCTGGTGTCTCGGATTCCCGGAGTCGCCGGGCCGGCGGGTTTTCAACGCCGGCTGGCGGAGGGTCTGGAACGCCGAGGCGTAGGCATTGCGTACGATCTCGCCGATTCACCCTACGATGCGGCGTTGGTCATCGGCGGGACGCGCCAGCTGGCCGCGCTTCAAGCTGCCCGCCGACGCGGCGTCGCGGTGCTTCAGCGCCTCAACGGCATGAACTGGATCCATCGCCGCCGACGCACCGGGTTGCGCCACTACTTACGCGCCGAGCTCAACAATCGGCTCCTGCGGCTGATTCGTGCCCGCCTCGCGACCAGCATCGTCTATCAGAGCGAGTTCGCCCGCGGCTGGTGGGAGGACGCATGCGGGGTGGCGCAAGCGCCGGCCAGCATCGTGCTGAACGGCGTCCCGCTCGATGCGTACTCGCCACAAGGCTCGGAGTCACGGCCTGCGGACCGGGTCCGTCTGTTGGTCGTCGAGGCCAACCTCGATGCTGGCTATGAGATTGGCCTTGATTGGGCGGTTGACCTCGCACGGCGGATGCAGGCGCGCTTGGGACGCAATGTCGAGCTAGCGGTGGCGGGGAGCGCGCCCGAGGATCTGCGCCGGCAAGCGGAACGTGCGGCGAAGACCGCGCTGACATGGCTCGGCGTCGTGCCCCCGGCCTCCATCCCGGCGCTCGATCGCTCCGCGCACTTGCTGTTCGCCTCGGATGTGATGCCCGCGTGCCCGAACTCGGTCGTGGAGGCACTGGCGTGCGGCCTGCCGGTTGTCTCGTTTGAGACGGGCGCACTGCCCGAGTTGGTCCAGACCGATGCCGGTCGGATCGTCCCTTACGGCGGTGATGCCTGGAAGCTGGAGCCTCCCGATCTGGAGGGGCTGGCGGGTGCCGCCGCCGAAGTGGTCAACGACAACGAGCGCTTCCGGCGCGGGGCGCGAGCGCGGGCGGAAGCCGGATTGAACGTCGAGACGATGATTGATGGCTACCTGCGCGCGTTGGGCTGGTACAGGTAGGGGCGACGCGTGACAGAGCAAGTTCGCTTTCCCGGAAAGGTGTGCCTGCAGCAGCGTGTCCTGCCGGACTACCGCGCGCCGTTCTTCGACGCGCTGGCGGAGCGTTGTCAAGGCGGGTTGAGCGTTCTCGCCGGTCCACCACGCCCGGAAGAGGCGATCCAGCCTGCAGGCGCGCTTGCCGTCGCGCGGCTCAGCCCTGCTGAGAACCGGTCGCTCTTCCGAGGTGCAGCCTCTCTCTGGACGCAGTCCGGTCTCCTTGAATGGCTCGCTCGCGAATGGCCGGATGTGCTCGTGGTGGAGGCCAACCCGCGCTATCTGAGCAACCTGACCGCTCGGCGCTGGATGCACGCCGGCGGGAAGCCCGTGGTCGGTTGGGGGCTGGGCGCAGTGCCGGCGAGCGGGCTGCGGGCGTGGTTCCGCCGCGGCTATCTGGACGGCTTCGACGGGCTGATCGCCTACAGCACACTCGGCGCGGCGCAGTATCGTGCGTTGGGATTTCCAGCCGAGCGGGTCTTCGTTGCACCGAATGCCGCGACCCGGCCGCCCCGGCAGATGCCAGCCCGGGACAGCCTGCGGGGCCGACGGCTGCGGTTGTTCTTTGTTGGGCGGCTGCAGGAGCGCAGGCGCCTCGACCTGCTGCTTGAAGCGTGCGGCGCCATCGAGCCTCAGCCGGAGGTGCGAATCGCGGGTGACGGTCCAGATCGGGCACGGCTGGAGGCAATCGCGGGCCGCGTGTTGCCCGAGGCGGTCTTCCTGGGTGACCTGCGAGGCGAGTCGCTTCGGGCGGCGTTCGAGCAGGCGGACCTGTTCGTCCTGCCCGGGACGGGAGGCTTGGCGCTACAGCAAGCTTTGGCAGCCGGTCTGCCGGTGATCGCCGCGGAAGGTGATGGTTCGCAGCAGGACATGGTCACGCCAGAGAACGGGTGGCTGGTGCGACCTGGCGACCTGGCCCACCTGCGCGCAGCATTGGAGCAGGCGCTCGCGCTGGATGAGCGCGGGCTGCAGGCAATGGGAGCGGCGTCCTTCCGTTTGGCGCAGACGCGCTTCAATCTCGACGCGATGGCTGATGCGTTCGTGGCCGCGCTGCGTGCGACCACGCGCCGGAGAACGTGATGCGCCTTCTGTACTATGCGGACGCGCGGAGCCCGATCGCCAGAAGCTGGGTGGAGTACTTCACCCGCGCCGGGCATGAGGTTCACTGGGTTTCGAGTTATCGGGCGGCGCCGCCCGACGGACTGGCATCCTTCCAGATCATTCCGGGTGCGTTCAGTGCAGGCGCTGGAGAGCCGGTGGAGGGGCAGCCCTCGGCCAGGGCCCGAGGCCTCCGTATGCGCTTGGCGGCCCGGCACTGGCTCGGCCCACTGACCGTTGGAGCGGCGGTAGATGGGCTGCGCACCGTCATCCACCAGGTTCGCCCTGATCTGGTCCACGCGATGCGTATTCCCGTTGAGGGGATGGTGGCCGCGCAGGCGGCCGGCGGGCAGCCGCTGGTCATCTCAACCTGGGGTAACGACTTCACGCTACACGCTCCAGCCTCACCGGCGATGTCGACCCTGACGCGGCGGGCGGTTGCGGCTGCCAGCGGCCTGCACACCGATTGCCGGCGAGACCTGGGCCTCGCCTCGCGCTGGGGTCTTCGCAGCGACCGCCCATCGATCGTCCTGCCCGGGAATGGTGGCGTGCGGCGCGAGGTGTTCTTCCCCGGGGGCAACACTGCTGCGCCGATCCCCCATCGTCTGTCGGCCGCGCTGGCGGATGTTCCGGCATCTGCCCCGATCGTCGTGAATCCGCGCGGCTTCCGGGCCTACGTGCGCAACGACACGTTCTTCCGAGCGATCCCGCGGGTGCTTGAGCGGATTCCTGGCGTCATCTTTGCATGCCCGGCGATGGCGGGAGATGCGCAGGCCGAGCGATGGATCAGGCAATTGAGGACGGGCAACTCCATTCGGCTGCTGCCGCCTCTGGACGCGGCGGAAATGGCCGCTCTCTTCCGGAGGGCGCAGGTGAGCGTCTCGCCCAGCACGCACGACGGGACGCCCAATACGCTGCTTGAGGCGATGGCCTGCGGCTGCTTCCCGATTGCGGGTGATCTGGAGTCGGTTCGCGAGTGGCTGGTGCGCGGCGAAACCGGGCTGATCATCGATCCTGCGGACGACGAGGGGCTGGCGTGGGCGATTCTGCGGGCATTGGAGGACGATGGCTTGCGCCAGACGGCCGCGCGGCGGAACGTTGAGGTAATCCGCCAACGGGCGGACTACCCGGCCTGCATGCGACAGGCGGAGACCTTCTACCGTCAGGTGGTCGAGGTGGGGCCAGTGCTATAATGCCGCCAGCCCGCCCGGGTGCAACGGGGGTTGCGAAGGTCT
>JAPLGR010000046.1 GCA_026390045.1 Chloroflexota bacterium
GAAGCTCCTCGAGCGGCTGGGCAACGTGGCCGTCCCGATCGCCGATCGCCCGTCTCAGGAGATGGTGGCCGGCGGTATCGAGCCGCGCGTTCTCGGGCTCTATCACGGCGCGTCGATGGCGATGCGATCGGTCAGCTTCGGCGCGCCCTACGCCGACACCATCCACCTCTTCCGCGCCAACCTGGAGCGCGTCTCGGCGACGCGTACAGCACTGGTCAAGCGCATCCGCGTGGTGGTGCTGCACGAGACGGCTCACTTCTTCGGCTACTCGGAGGCGCAGCTGCGGCGCATGGGGCTGGCCTGAGACAACGCGACGGCGGGGCGGGGAATCTCCGGCTCACCCGGACGCCGTCGGGCGACCTACGACAGCTACCTGCTGCGCCGCCGCCGGGATCTCCATGCCAGAGCGGCGCCGCCATCGAGACGCTGTTCGCGGACCGCTGCGAGAGCCGCTTCCCGCGTGAGTGCCGGCGGCGCGGCTGGCATGCAAGGAAGAGCAGAGCAGCAGCGCTTTCAGGACGACGGAACCATCCAGTCGGGCGCGGCGCGGCGGCGCTCGCGCGAACGGCGCTCGACAGCGCTGTGCGAGCGGTCCCGCCGTCTCTCGGTGACGCGGCGGTCCTTGACGACCTCGACTCCATCCCGCCCCCAGAAGAGGCGGGCGAAACGCTGGTAGAGCCGATCGCGCGCCGGGCCCGTCACCACGAGCCGGTGCATGGCGGTATCGACATTCGCATTCATGTCGCTGCTATGCCCACGGCTTCGGTCCATGATGTCGTCGCTCTCTGACGGCCGGCTCCTCTCGGCGAGCCCACGATGGGACCATGGCGCGCACCTTGACTCTGGGGCCTCCGTCAGGTCAGCCTCGCAAGGCCGACGATCTCGTAGAGCACTACCGCGCTGTACACGGCGAAGAAGAAGAGCGCCGTCATCAGCGCCGGTCGGTAGCGCCGCAGCGCCCAGATCCCGAGGGACGCGCCGACGACGAGGCCGCACTTGACGACCGCCGCCTGCGTCGCGCTGGCCTCGAAGAAATACCCCATGAAGGGGTTGGCCTCAGCGACGCCGAGACGCAAGGCGATCGAGGTGAGCCAGAGGTCAAGCAGGCTGAGGAGATTGGCGAGCGCCAGCACTGCCACGAGCGCACGGCGATGATCGCGCAGATACACGAGCGACGCGTCGAGCGCTTCGCCGAACGGCGTGCGTCGCCGCGTCCATCGCCGCTCGAACCCCGAGCGTCGCTCGCGGAAGACGAACCGGCGGGTCTGCCGCCGGTCGCGCCCTCGCAGACTGCATTGCGCAGCCGACTCCACCAGGCTGCCTCCTAAGGTGCTCGCAGGTCTCGCTTGGCTGGAGCATACCTGTCGAAGTCGTGGGTGACAATGCCGACGCTGTGCCGTCGTGCTCTGCGTGTCCCACGAGTCCTCCGCGAGATACCCGAAATGGCCGTCTGCAGCGCCGCAGCCGCCCGACCTCCTCTCCCCAACCCGACCAAGTCGGGAATCCCAGCAGCCCGGTGCTTCACGCCGTCGTCGACGGAGACTGCGGGCACGGAGCACGTCTGGCAAGAAGCGCGCTCAGACGGCTTGCGTGAACCGCTCAGTCGCGCGCGGGAAAAGGATG
>JAPLGR010000472.1 GCA_026390045.1 Chloroflexota bacterium
GTTGCTTGTGGAGGACGCGCCTGCCCTCGGCGGTGCGCAGATCCTGCTCGACAAGACATTCCCGACGGACTCGTGCGGGCTGTGCTTCGTGGCGCCGGAAACGCCGGCCCTGTGCCCGTTCCTGGAGTGCGAGGCCGAGCCGCGCATCCAGATACGCACGCTCACACGGCTCTCCGGGCTGGGGGGTGAGCCGGGAGCATTCACGGCGACCCTGGCCACGAGCTCGCGCCAGGTGGACCCGGAGCGGTGCACAGCATGCGGCCAATGCGCCGCGGTCTGCCCGGAGGTTGCGCCGGCGGGCCACCTGCAGGCCGAGTGGTTGGGTGAGACGCATGCCGCGATCTACCTGCCGTTTCCGCAAGCCGTCCCGCGCTCGTATGTCATCGACCCGGAGGCGTGCTCTGGCTGCGGCGCGTGCAAGGAGGTCTGCCCGACCGACGCGATCCACCTGGATCGTCCGACCAGCTCGACGATTGAGGTCGCTTCGGTCATCCTATCCCCGGGCTTCGGGCCGAACAACCCGCGGCTGCGCGGCGCGTACGGCTATGAGCAGTATGCCAACGTCGTGACGAGCCTTGAGTACGAGCGCATGCTCAGCACGTCCAGCCGCAGTGGTGGGATTCCTTTCCGCCCAAGTGATGGGCGGCCGGCGGAGCGGGTGGCGATCATCCACTGCGCCGGATCGCGCGATACGAATATCGGGGTGCCCTACTGCTCGGCGGCGTGCTGCATGATCGCCGCCAAGCAGGCGTCGCTGACGCTCCGCCGATCCCCGAATGCGCGGGTCACGCTGTTTACGATGGACGTGCGCGCCGCAGGTCGCGGGTATGAAGAATATGTTCGCGATCTGCAGGCGAGCGGGCGCGTGATGTACCGGCGCTCGCTCGTGTCCTCGGTCAAGCTCGAGCCGGCGACCAAGGATCTGCGCCTGCTCTTTGCTGAGGATGGACGCACGCACTCAGGAGTCTTCGACCTGGTTGTGCTGCAGGTTGGAATGGTGGTGCCGGCCTCGGTGCGTGCGCTTGCGCAGCGTCTGGGCGTCGAAACCGACGAGCACGGCTTTGCCCTGACGTCCAGCACCGATCCCGTGGCGACTTCGCGTGCCGGCGTGTTCGTAGCCGGCACCTTCCGCGAGCCCAAGGATGTTCCATCGACCGCCGCCGAGGCAATGGCCGCCGCGGCTGCGGCGTTGCGGGCGGCGGGAGGCTTTGGCGCGCGCGCAGAGCCGGTACCCGTGCCGGCGCGGCGCCGCGCACTGCTTGATCCGCCGCGCATCGGGGTGTTCCTCGATTCGTGCGATCCAGAGCTCAGCGTCTTGGATCTTCCAGCGATGGCAGAGACGGTCCGCGGCTGGCAGGACGTCGCCCTGGTGGCTCTGGCATGCGATGAGGTCGCCATCCATGCAGCGGTCGATGAGCATCACCTGACGCACGTCGTCGCCGGCGGAGACAGCGGACGCGAGTTCGGGGCTAGGCTGTCATGCGGCGATTGCACGGCCGCGGTCACGCTGGTTGGGCTGGGGTCGACGGCGCTGTTTGTGCACGCGGACCCTCGAGCCGCGAAGTGCACGGCATTGGGCCTGCTGCGGCAGGCGGTCGAGCATGCAAGGTGGAGCGGGGCAGAGGCCTCAGACGTCTCTCGCCCCGAGCCGCGCGCGATGGTGCTGGGCGGTGGTGTGGCGGGGCTGCTCGCTGCTCGCGAACTGGCCGAATTCGGCTACGAGACCCATGTGGTGGAGACCGCGGCGCAAGCGGGCGGATGGCTAGCGCGGGGAAGCGGGCCTGAGGTGGACTGGGCGAAGGCGCTGGCAGAGGATGTTGCGAGGCACGAACTTGTGCAAATGCACTGTTTGAGCGAGCTTGTCGGTTTCCACGGGCAAGCTGGCTGCTACCACGCGACGCTCAGCGGAGCGGATGGTCAGAGCGAGTTGACGATCGGAGCCCTCGTCGTGGCCATCGGCGCGCGGCCGGGCGAGGCCACGCCCCAAGTTGCCGGTACCTCGACGGGAGTCATCTCTCAGGACGAACTCGAGGCGCGCTTGCTGGACTGGAAGGGTCAAGCGCCGGATCTGGCAGCGAGACCCAAGTCCGTTGTCATGCTGCTATGTTCCGAGACGCGGAACGAAGCTCGCCCGTACTGCTCCAGGACGTGCTGCACTCAGGCGCTGCGCAACGCGCTCGAGATTCACGCCCTGTCGCCGCATACTGAGATCGCCGTTGTCCACCGCGACATCGTCACCCCGGGTCTGGCCGAGGAGTGGTACCGGCGAGCGCGCCAGGCTGGTGTCCACTTCGTAAGGCGCGGCACGGCCGAGCCTGCGGTCGAGGGTGGAGTCGTGCGCGTGGACGACGTCGTGCTTGGCCGAGAGGTCCTGCTGCCGGCGGACCTCGTCGTTCCGAGCACGGGCATCCTGCCGGCCGGCTCTGCCCGAGGGCTTGCCGATCGACTGGGCATTCGCATCGGGTCAACCGGCTTCTTTGATCCCGTGAACATCAAGTCGCAGGGCATGGATCTTCCGCGGCCCGGGATGTTCCTGGCGGGTTTGGCCGGGGGACCGGCTTCCCTCGAGGAGACGATCGAACAGGGCGTCGCCGCCGGACTGCGCGCCGCGCTGTATCTCGAGCGGCCCATGCGGACCAGCGTCTCGCAGGCCCGGGTGAATGAGCGGATCTGCTCCGGATGCGGATTGTGCGTCGATGTGTGTCCCATGGACGCGCGGCATTTGGATCTCGAGAAGGCCGTTGCGATGGTGGATCCGTGGCTGTGTGCTGGTTGCGGCGCGTGTGTCGCCGCTTGCCCGAACGGCGCCAGTGATCAGGCCGTCTACGAGGCCCGCGGCATCCTGGCGGCCCTGGATGCCGCAATCGACTGAGGGAGTAACTATGTCCGACCCAGCCGTGCCCTTCGAACCGCGCATCGTGGCCTTCCTGTGCAACTGGTGCTCGTACACCGGAGCCGACTTGGACGGCACGGCGCGTATGCAGTATCCAGCGAATGTGCGCATCGTACGCATGATGTGCAGCGGCGCCGTCGATC
>JAPLGR010000074.1 GCA_026390045.1 Chloroflexota bacterium
ATCCAACCTACGCCGACGAGGGTCTTCACCCGGCTGCCGACGGCGACTCCGGTCCCGAAACAGTGAGGCTCGCGGCGATGAGCGAACAGGTGACGACTTCACGAGTCTTGTAGTGCCTTCAGGGTCCCCGCCCGAGGGGCCTTCCGCCACTCAATCGGCGGAAGGCCCTTGCGCGTATCGGCCCTTCTTCCTGGCGGGCATCGCGGCGATAATGGTGGAGCCGCGCCGCGCCCGGTACACTCATCCCGACGCAGGGAGGCATGCATGACAGCCATGGCAGAAGCAGGCCAGCCGGCCGTGCCGGTCAATGACAAGCGCGAGATCCGAGGCTGGGCGTTCTACGACTGGGCCAACTCGGCCTTCAGCACCACGGTGGGCACGGTGTTCCTCGGGCCGTACCTGGCGTCGCTGACGGCTGAGGCGGCCAAGGCCTATTCGGATGGCATGGCGCGGCTGGCGGGGATTCCGATCGCGCCAGACTCCTTCCTCCCGTACTGCGTATCGATCTCCGTCGGGCTGCAGGTGCTGTTCCTGCCAGTCCTGGGCGCCATCGCCGACTACTCGCACTTGCGCAAGCAGATGATGCGTCTGTTCGCCACCATCGGTGGCGTGGCAACGGTGCTCCTGTTCTTCACGACGGCGAGCGTGTGGTGGCTGGGCGGGCTGCTGTTCATCCTGGCCAACCTGGCCTTCGGCGCGGCGATGGTCTTCTACAACTCGTACCTGCCGGACATCGCCAGCGAGGACAAGCGCGACAGTGTCTCATCCTACGGCTGGGCCATGGGCTACCTGGGCGGCGGGCTGCTGCTGGTCCTCAACCTAGCTTTCTACCAGTTCCGCGACGCGCTCGGCGTGCCCACCGATCTGGCAGTGCGCATCAACCTGGCCTCGGCCGGCGTGTGGTGGCTGGGGTGGTCGCTGTACACCTGGGCTCGGTTGAGGGCGCGTCATGCCCGTCGGACGCTTCCGGCCGGCGAGTCGTACGTGAGCGTCGGATTCAAGCAGCTCGGCAAGACCTTGCGCGAGCTGAAACACTACCCCGAAACGCTTAAGTTCCTGCTGGCGTACTTCCTGTACAACGACGGCATCCAGACGGTGATCGCAGTTGCGGCCACTTTCGCCGCGGCGCCGGTCATCCGTGGCGGCATCGGGGTTGATCAGTCGACGCTGATCATGGTCATCCTGATGATCCAGTTCGTCGCCTTCGGCGGTGCGCTGTTGTGGGGCAAGCTGGCCGGATGGGTCGGCGCCAAGCGATCGATCCTGATCAGCCTGGTGATCTGGGCGGGCGTCGTGATCTACGCGTATGGCGGGCTGCAGGGCGAGAGCCGCGTGCTGCAGTTCTGGATCCTGGGGGCGTTCATCGCCATGGTGATGGGCGGCAGCCAGGCGATCAGCCGCAGCCTGTTCGCGCAGATGATTCCGGACGGCAGGGAAGCCGAGTTCTACTCGTTCTACGAGGTCAGCGAGCGCGGCACGTCATGGACCGGGCCGCTGCTGTTCGGCATCATGAACCAGGCCTTTGGCAGCCTACGGCCGGCGATCCTGTCGCTGATCTTCTTCTTTGTCATGGGGCTGATTCTGCTGCCGTTCGTCAACGTGAAGAAGGCGATCGAGGACGCGCGCAAAGCGCCGGCGGCCTGAATCTTGACAATTGCAGGTCACCATCACACATGAGGTAGGGGCGAAGCATGCTTCGCCCCTACGTGTTCCTCATGATCCTGAGAGTCAGGGCTCGGCAATAATCGGCCGATGGAGTGTTCGTAGGGGCGGGTCTCAGACCCGCCCCTACGCTGGTACGCCCAGCATGGGCGCTGACTAGGAAGGTGGAAGTCCTTCCCGGGGGTTGATGGCACCCACCGTAGCCAAG
>JAPLGR010000500.1 GCA_026390045.1 Chloroflexota bacterium
GGAACCTCGTTTGCCCGATTGCCGGACATTAGCTACTTCTCGACCTATCCGGCGCCGTATGACTTCACCGTCATCCAGCCATCCTGTCCTTCATAGGTGACCCCGTGGCCCACCGTGTGCTGCTCTCCGCTCCCTACCTGCTGCCGGTGATCGATGCCTTCCGGCCCCTCTTGGACGCGTCGGGAATCGAACTGGTGCCCGCCCCGGTGGAGGAGAGGCTGTCCGAAGACGAGTTGATGAAGTACGCCGGGCAGGTGGATGGGGTAGTGTGTGGGGATGATCAGTTCTCTCAGCGCGTGCTGGCGGCGTTTGCCCCGCGCCTGAAGGTGATCTCCAAGTGGGGCACGGGCATTGACTCGATCGACTGCCAGGCCGCGGAACGGCTCGGGGTCCGCGTGTGCAACACCCCCGGCGCCTTCGCCCATCCGGTGGCGGACACCGTGATGGCCTACATCCTGCTCTTCGCGCGGCGGACCCCCTGGATGGACCGGGAGATGAAGGCGGGCCGCTGGGACAAGATTCCCGGCAAGACGCTGCGCGAGTGCACGTTGGGTGTGGTGGGGGTGGGGCACTGCGGACGCGAGGTCCTGCGCAGGGCGAAGGCTTTTGGCATGCACCTGCTCGGCAATGACGTCATTCGGATTCCGGAGGAGTTTCTTGGGGAGGTCGGTGTTGAGATGTTGGGGCTTGAGGACCTGCTCCGGCAATCCGACTTCGTCAGCCTGAACTGCGACCTCAACCCGACTTCCTTTCACCTGGTCAACTCGCAGCGACTTGCGCTGCTCAGCCCGCGCGCGGTCCTGGTCAATGCCTCACGAGGCCCCGTGGTGGACGAGCCGGCGTTGGTCGAGGCGCTGCGGGCGGGACGACTGGCCGGGGCAGCGCTGGATGTTTTCGAGCAGGAACCGCTGCCGCTTGACAGCCCGCTGCGCAGCTTCGACAATGTCCTCCTGGCGCCGCACAACGCCAATAGCAGCCCCGAGGCATGGGCCCGCGTTCATCGCAACACGCTGCGCAACCTGCTTGCAGGCTTGGGCCTCGAGGTGCCTGCAGAGCTCGAGGTCGCTTGACCTGGAAAACCGAGGGCCATCCATGAAGCGATGCGCACTGATCACTGGGGCTGCCGGAGGCATTGGCCGGGCAACCACCGAGCTCTTTGCCGCCGAAGGCTGGGACACGATCGCCGTCGACCGCCGCGCGGCCGAGCCTTTCCCGGCCGGCGTGACATCCCGCCGCGCCGATGTCGCCGTGCCCGAGGACGTTGAGGCGCTGTTCACTTGGCTGCAGGAGCGGATCGACCGCCTCGACGCGCTGGTCAACAACGCGGCCATCCAGATCTGCAAGCCGATGGTCGAGATGCCCGTGGAGGAATGGGACGCCGTCATGAACTCCAATCTGCGCTCGGCGTACCTGACGGCCCGGCGGGGCCATCGGCTACTGCAGGCGGCGAGTGGAGCGATTGTCAACGTGAGTTCGGTGCATGCCGTGGCGACCTCGCGCGATATCGCCGCCTACGCTGCCAGCAAGGGCGGCCTGGTTGCCCTGACGCGCGCCATGGCGCTGGAACTGGCTGCGGATTCGATACGCGTTAACGCCGTCCTGCCCGGCGCGGTCGACACCCCCATGCTGCACGCCGGACTGGCGCGTGACCATGTGGCCGGAGGTACGGTCCAGGAGCGCATGTCCGATCTGGGGAAGCGGACGGTGATGGGCCGGGTGGGGCGGCCGGAAGAGATTGCCCAGGCGATCCTGTTCCTCGCCGACGGCCAGCGCTCGTCCTTCGTGACCGGACAGACGCTGATTGTGGACGGCGGCGCGACGGCCAGGTTGAGCACGGAATAGCCCCCAAGCCAGTTCGCGATTGCCCGTCGGAGACGCCCATGCCTTTGGCCGAAGGCGAGTACTGCGCGACCATGAACGGCGTCAGGTAGAATCACTCGGATGCAGAATCCCGAAGGCAACGGTGCTGAATCGAGTCTTCCGCTGATCTACCGCGTGAAGCGCCTCGTCCCGCCTCCCGTGTGGCGCGGCATTACCTCGCCCTACTGGTGGTGGTACAACCGCGCCCGGCACCAGGCGGCGGCGCTCTTCGATGCGAGGCTGCGTGAGAGCCAGAAGGCAGTCGAGGTCTACCGTGATTGCCATCGCGGCCGGCGGTGCTTCATCCTCGGCAACGGACCGAGCCTGCGCCATACGGATCTCTCGCGGCTGCGGGGTGAGATCACCTTCGGGATGAACCGTATCTACCTCCTCTTCCCGGAGATGGGCTTCGCGACCACGTACTTCCTCGCCGTCAACACGCTGGTGCTTGAGCAATGCGCGGCCGAGATCGCTGCCCTGGATCTCCCCAAGTTCGTCACCTGGCGGGCACGACGTTGGTTCGGCCGAGGGCCGCAGACTCTGTTCCTCGACACCGACTACACGGAGCCGGCGGACTTCACCGGCGACCCGACTCGACGGCTGTTCGAAGGTTCCACCGTCACCTACACTGCCCTGCAGCTCGCCTACTACATGGGCTGCGATCCGGTCATCCTGATTGGCGTCGACCACAACTTCACCACGCAGGGGCAGCCGAATGTGATCGTGGTCTCCTCGGGGGACGATCCCAATCACTTTGCCCCCGGGTACTTCGGCAAGGGCTTCCGCTGGCAGCTTCCCGACCTGCAGGCCTCAGAGGCGGCCTATTGTCTGGCGCGCGACGCCTATACAGCCGCGGGGCGTTCGATCCTTGATGCGACCGTAGGAGGGAAGCTGACGGTATTCCCCAAGGTCGAGTACCGGAGCCTGTTCGAATGACAGCCGACGATTGGGCTCTCCTCTGATGGAACGCTTGCCGCTGGTCTCCATCGTGACGCCGTCCTACAACCAGGTCTGCTATCTGGAGACCACGCTGCGTTCCGTGCTGGAGCAGGACTACCCGCGGATCGAGTACATCGTCATCGACGCCGGGTCGACCGATGGGAGTCTGGATGTGCTGGCTCGCTATCGGAATCGGCTGGCGCACTATGTCTCGGAGCCAGACGTCGGGCAGGCATCCGGAATCAACAAGGGCCTGCGTCTGGCAAGCGGCGAGATCGTCGCCTGGCTGAACTCGGATGATGTCTACCTTCCGGGGACAATCCGGCAAGCCGTCGAGGCGCTGGAGAGCGATCCGTCCCTCGGAATGGTGTACGCAAATGGGATCATGGTCGACTCGGAGCAGGTCCTCCTGGACCGGCATCGGTACCGCACGATGTCGCTGGTGGACCTGCTGAGCTTCGAGGTCATCCTGCAGCCGACGGTCTTCATGAGCCGCGGTGTGCTCGAGCGCGTGGGGT
>JAPLGR010000451.1 GCA_026390045.1 Chloroflexota bacterium
CCGGTCCTCCCCCCTCTTAGGTGAAGGCTTCTTTCTGGCCACCACCCCTCGTAGTTACACCGACAAGAAGCTCATGATTCTGACACATATCGTTGAGCGTTCCATCAGATCTGATCGTACGCCGAGTACTCCGTTGGATAATTTGGATCCATCTTAATCGGGGTAATCTTATCAACTTCACGCGGGGTATCTATGTGCGGCCAGAGCATCCGCTCAATAGCAAGTCCATTTGCAACGGCAAACAAGGACTTTGATTGCTCGTCCACGTCCAGCCCGACGCTAAGGCTTCCCGGCTCATGCCTACAAACTACGGGGGTCTCCTCCTTCCCCCAGGGGTATATAGGATTGGTTTTGCTCAAACAGTCTGCAACTGCCTTATGCTTAGTCCCCCCTCCCGACAGCACGAGAGTTAGCTGCTAACGCTCACATTATCTGACGGGGAAACGGGGAGAAATTCCCAGATTCAGTGAATTGTCACGACCCCGCGTACCCCGCCCGGGCATCTCGCATCATACCCCGCGGTCGTCCGTCGTCCGTACCCCGCCGCCCACCGTTACCCCGCCTCGGCATTGGCGCAATACCCCGCGTGCCCCGCTGATCCCCGCATCAGTCCCCGCCGTTATCCCGCCCTCGATCTCCGTCTCATACCCCGCCGTTTCTGCACGGCCCATCGTCGGTTCGCCTCCGCGGCGGCACCGGCAAGTGGCGCGCCGGCGGCAGGGCTGCTCTGTTGCGACGGGACCCTATGGGTTATCCTGCAGGACTCAAGCTGGACCCAGGAAACGAAAAAAGGCGGAGGACCATAGTTGAATGGTCCCACCGCCCACAAAAATACAGAAGCCACCATGATAACGTCAGTCCCGGATGAAGTACAGATGCACACCGACGCGGTCCTTGACGGCAGCGACGGCTGCACCTTCAAGGAATGTCCCCAGTGCCATAAGCAGCCGGAGGGCTTCTCTCGCCACGATTGCCGCAAGCGCACGGTTCTCCGCGTTGTCGAGGGGGTTGTCTACAAGCTCTTCACGCTGCTTACCCGCTGGCTGTGCCCGTTGTGCAACCACACATTCACCATGTAACCGCGCTTCGTTCTCCGCCACAAGCGCTACGTCGCCGATACGGTGCTCGAGAAGAGCGCCACGTACGTCCAGGATCATATCGCCACGTACCGGAGCACGGTCAAGGAGGGCTCGCTGCCCATTGCCTATGACGCCACGCCGGGAAGCCCGGACGACGGCCGCCAGCTTGCCCCATCGACGTTGCACCGTTGGCTGACCACCCTCAGCGGACTACACGAGACGCTGCGCAACACTTTCGCCGCCATCAATGCCGCGTGCCCCGCCACCAATGTCTTTCGCGCAGTGCCCGTGATCGCCCCCTGGAAGTACCGCAGCGAGCAGCGCCGACTGCGCCTCCGGACGGCAGCGACGCTCCTCCGGACCGGGCGTGAATACCAGGTCATTTTCGGCGTCTCGATTTTCCCACACTTCGCAACAACCTGGGGCTGGATCTGAGCCAGAATCACCTCCGTCGGCACCAGGTAACAACGCCGACAGACAAGGAGGTGACCATGAGTCCCAAAGATGAAGAGTGGGCAGTGTTTTGGTGCTCACTGCTCGGACCCGTAATCTTCGGCGAAGTCAAGGCGAAGGACGTTTCGTCGTTCCTCGAGTCGCTGGCGAAACGAAACGTCATGTGCCCCAATGGCGTCACGCGTAAGCCTTCGGTCTCGACGCTTCGCCGCAAGCTTGCCGCATACCGCACCGGCAAGTTGCAGGGGCTGGCGCGCAAACTGCGCGCCGACCGCGGCAAGCCTCGCGCCTACAAGCCGGAGGTGCTCGCCCGCGCCGTCGCTCTCAAACGCGATCAGCCCTACCGCTCCCACGTGGCGATCAACAAGTTCCTGAAGAAGGAATTCGGTTTCAAACTTCCCGTCTCGTCGCTGTACCGGCATCTCAAACGGACCAATGCCACACGCGTCAAGCTCGGTATTACCAAGACCAAGGTCCGCCGCCGCTGGACTCGCGACCACACCAACGCCCTGTGGGTCGGTGATTTCGAGGAAGGCCCCTACGTGGCCCGCGAGGGCGAAGCCGTCCCCACGCACCTTTCGGTCTTCATCGACTGTTATAGTCGCACGGGGATCGAGGCACGTTACTACTACCGGCAGACATTCGACATCCTCATCGACTCGTTCCTGCGTGCGGTGGCGACCCATGGCGCCCCCGATGGCATCTACGTCGACAACGCCAAGATCTACCACGCCAGAGCGCTCAAAGCCGCATGTTTCGATCTGCACATCAAGTTGCTCCACCGTAAGGCCCGCGATCCGGCCACGGCGGGCATCATCGAGAAGTTCATTCAGACCATCCAGAGCCAATTCGAGCGCGAGGTCAGGGCCGGGGATGTCCTCACCCTGGAGCAACTCAATCGCGCCCTCGCCGCCTGGCTCGCCGTCAGCTACCAACAAGAAGTGCATTCCGAAACCGGCCAGACTCCCGCCGAACGCTACAAGCAAGGGCTCAAGTTCACCCGCCCCGTTGACCTTCAGAGCGTGCTCACCTTCTTCATGCAACGCGAGAAGCGTCGCGTCCACAAGGACTTCTCCGACGTGCAACTGCGGGGGCGCTTCTACCGCGTCGACAAGCTTTTGCGCGGCGATCAGGTCGAAGTCCGCTACGACCCCTACTCGGCCATAGAGACCGTGCTCATCTATTCCCTCCAGGGCGAGTATCTCGGCACCGGCGTCCTCCACAATCGCGAGAAGGGCGAGGAGGGACCCGGCGTCATCATTCTCCCCAAGCCCAAGGACAACTACCTCCAGTTGCTCATCCGGGAACACGAGGAAGAGCTTCGCACCTGTGCGGGCGGCATCGACTACCGTGCCGCCGTCGTCTCCCGCCGCTGGCCGTTCGCCGCCTTCGCCAACGCTTTGGCAGATTTCCTGGGACGCAAGGGCGGGATTACGGCATTCAGCACCAGCGAGATCGAGCTTCTTCAAACGCTCTACAAGCAAACCCCCGCGCTCAACGCGGCGTTCCTGCGCGACGCCGTTGCGAAGGCGCGGGAGAAAACGGTACTCGCCGTGGTTTTCGAGCTGCGCAGGCTCGCTCAAAGCAAGGAGTAACACGCATGTTTACGACACACTTCAAACTCTCGGCACAGCCCTTCGTCGAACGGACGCCGGTCGACCGGTTGCTCCAGGACGAGCGTATGACCCAAGGCCTCGCCAGGCTCGAATACCTGGCGGCAGTGGGGAGCATTGCGCTCGTCACGGGGCCGACCGGCATCGGCAAGTCATCGCTCCTGAAGCTCTTTCTCCACACGCTGAGCAAGAATCGCTACCAGCCCGTCTACGTCCACCTGACGTACGTCAGCGCAATCGGACTCCTCAGGCTCATCGTGCGCGACCTGGGCGAAGTGCCCAAGCGCGGCAAGGAGAATCTCTTCCTGCAGATTCTGGAGAAGACGCAGAAGAGCGAGCTCATGACGGTCATCGTGATCGACGAGGGCCACTTGACGCAGCCCGACGCACTCACCGATCTGCGCCTCCTCGTGAGCTCGGCGCTTGGCGACGAGCAGAAGCTCAAGCTCATCATCACGGGCCAGGAGACGCTCTGGGGCGAGCTCAAGCGCTCGACGCACCTCGATTTCGTCCAGCGCATCAGCGTGCGCTACCACCTGCCGCCGCTCAATGCGGGCCAGACCGCCGCGTACATCGATTTCCAGATACGCAAGGCCGGCGGCTCGGAGAAGGTCTTTGACGACGACGCCAAGCAGCTCATCCACGACTTTGCCGGCGGCGTGCCTCGCCAGATCAACAACATCGCCACCACGTGCCTGATCAACGGCGCCGCCAAGAACGTGCAGAAGATCTCGACCGCGATAGTCGAGGACACCATGCGCGAATTCCAGTTGCCGTAGAAGGAGCCGCCATGAAGAACCGCTACGCCCCCGACGACCTCATGCGCATGCGCAATCACATCGACATCGCCTATCTGATTGCCGATGTACTTGCGCTGCCCTGGAAACGGTCAGAGGGCTACTTCCGTTTCCTCTGCCCGGACTGCGCCGAATTCAACACGGCGACGAACGCCAAGACCAACCTCGCCCGCTGCTTCCGCTGCGAGCGCAACTTCAATCCCATCGACATGGTCATGGTGGTCAAGCACTGTAGCTTCCTGGACGCCGCCGACTTCCTCTCTCAGATCATGTAAGTTACCCTGACGCCATGTGATTGCTTCGCATGGCGTCAGGGTCATTATAACTTCCAGATAATCTGGGAATTCCGGTTTCAAATAATCTGAGAGTTAGCACCATGTATTACGCGAACAAGATCCGAGTCACCCGAGACTTCGTTCCTGGACGTATTAGCGTGCCGTAGAAAAGGGAACGAAATAGACAACGCACGATTGAGCGTACCGCATTTCGTTTCTATTCTCTGAGCGTCGTATTGAGC
>JAPLGR010000311.1 GCA_026390045.1 Chloroflexota bacterium
GGTATACTTCGGGCCGCGGGAGTCACCCTCCCGCGGTTTCTCGCATGCAGACGTCGAAGATCCGCAACTTCTGCATCATTGCCCACATTGACCACGGCAAGTCGACGCTGGCTGATCGCCTGCTTCAGCTCACCGGGACCATCCCGGATCGGGAGATGACCGAACAGGTCCTGGATAGCATGGACCTGGAGCGCGAGAAGGGCGTGACGATCAAGGCGTCGGCCGTTCGAATGTCTTATCGCGCCTCCGACGGCCAGGACTACGAGCTCAACCTGATCGACACCCCCGGTCACGTGGACTTTTCCTACGAGGTCAGCCGGGCTCTGGCCGCGTGTGAAGGCGCCGTCCTGGTGGTGGACGCGACGCAAGGCGTTGAGGCCCAGACGCTGGGCAACCTGTACCTGGCGCTGGAATCGGACCTTGAGATCGTGCCGGTGATCAACAAGATCGACCTGGGCTCGGCGCGCCCGGACGAGGTGGCGGAGGAGATCCACGCGTTGATTGGGATACCGCCGGAGCAGATCCTGCGCATCTCGGCCAAGGACGGCACGAACGTCCAGGCGGTGCTGGAAGCGGTGGTGGCACAGGTCCCGCCACCGAAGGGCGATCCAGAGGCGCCTCTGCGGGCGTTGATCTTCGACTCGCACTACGACTCCTACAAGGGCGTCGTGGCGTATGTGCGTGTCTTTGAAGGCACGCTGCGCGGCGGCGATCCGTTGCGCCTGATGGCGACGAACACCGATGTGCATCCCATGGAGATCGGGACGTTTGCGCCGCGCATGCTCCCGGCAAGCGAGCTGCAGGCCGGGGAAGTCGGCTATGTGGCCACCGGCTTGAAGACCGTTCGCGAGTGCCGCGTGGGTGACACATTCACTTCGGGGTTGCAGCCGGCACTGGAACCATGGCCCGGCTACCAACACCCGAAGCCGATGGTGTTCGCCGGGTTCTATCCCGTCGAGGGCGAGGACTACGGCAACCTGAAGGACGCGCTCGAGAAGCTGCAGCTCAATGATGCATCGCTGATCTTCGAGCCCGATGTCTCTCAGGCGCTGAACTACGGCTTCCGCTGCGGCTTCCTGGGCATGTTCCACATGGAGATTGTGCAGGAGCGTCTGGAGCGTGAGCACGAGGTCGACCTGATCGCGACGGCGCCGTCGGTGGAGTACGAGGTGGTAATGATCGACGGCACAACCCGCATCATCGAGAAGCCGGCAGATCTCCCGGAGGAAACGCAGGTTGCCGAGGTGCGCGAGCCGTGGATGCGCATCCAGGTGTTCACGCCGGAGGAGTTCTACGGAACGGTGATGGACCTGGCAACGAAGCGCAGGGCGATCTTCGTCGAGCAGGAGTACCCGGCGCCGAAGCGAGTCGTGCTGCACTTCGATATCCCGCTGGCGGAGCTAATCGTGGAGTTCTATGATCAGCTCAAGGCGCGCACGCGGGGCTACGCATCGCTCGACTACCACTTCACCGGCTATCGCCCGGACGACCTGGTCAAGCTTGAACTCCTGGTGAACGAAGAACCGGTCGATGCCCTGGCGATGATCGTTCACAAGAAAGAGGCCTACCACAAGGGGCAACGGCTGGTGACCAAGCTGAAGGAGCTCATCCCTCGCCAGCTTTTCCCCGTGCCGATCCAGGCTGTCTCGGGCGGGCGGGTGATCTCACGTGCCAACGTCAAGCCGATCCGCAAGGATGTCCTCGCCAAGTGCTACGGAGGCGACATCACGCGCAAGAAGAAGCTGCTCGAGAAGCAGAAGCGCGGCAAGAAGCGCATGAAGCGGGTGGGCAGCGTGGAGATCCCGCAGGAAGCGTTCATGGCCATCCTGAAGCTGGAGGAGGAGTGAGCTCGCACCGTCGCGGCCTCCTTCCGGCCGGGCAACGCGGGGGACGGGCTTGAAGCCGGGCCGCAGGGTGGGGCTGTTGATCGGGCTTCTGGTCAGTGGTCTGGCGCTGGCGCTCGTTCTGCGTTGGTCGGGATGGGGACCGCTGCGGGAGGCATTGCGTGGCGTTCGGCCTGGCTTCCTGTTCCTCGGCCTCATCGTCTTCCTCGCGTCGATGATGGCACGCGTCGCGTGCTGGCGAGTCCTGATCGGTCGGCCGGTGGGGTTCGTGCGTGTGCTGACGACGCTGAACGAAGGCTACCTGCTCAACAATGTCCTGCCGTGGCGCATGGGCGAGCTCGGCCGCGCGATCCTGCTTGGCCGGCAGCCGGGCCTGTCCGCGCCGCTCGTGTTGTCGACGATTGTCGTGGAGCGCCTCTACGACATGATCCTGGCCGTCGGGTTGATGCTTGTCCTGTTGCCTCTTGTCTCCGGCGCTGCGTGGGCAGCGCGCGCTGCCTGGCTTGGTGCCGTCGCTGTTGCAGTGGCGCTGGCGTTCGTGTGGTTCGCCCTCAAGCGTCCGCAGACTATTGAGGGCCTGTTGACGCGGCTGCCAGGGCAGACAGCCGCCTGGCAGCGGCTGTGGGAGTCATTCCGGGACGGCCTGGCGGTCCTGAAGACGCCGCGCCGCCTGCTGTTGAGCTTTGCCTGGATGGTGGCAAGCTGGGCGTTGGCGATTGTTGAGTACTGGCTCGTGCTTCGATCAGTGCTGCCGGCTGTGCAGCCGCTGTGGGCGGGCTTCATGCTGGCCGCCACGCTCCTGGGCGTCGCGGTGCCTTCCTTGCCGGGCTACGTGGGCGTGTTCGAGGCTGCTGGCGTGGCGGCACTCAGCGTCTTCGGCGTCCCGGCAGATCAAGGTCTGGCGGCGGCCCTGGTCTTGCATGGGATGGTGTACTCGGTCGCCAGCCTGATCGGCGCTGTGGCGCTCGTGCTCGATGGCGACACCCTGACGGGCCTGTTTGACCAGGTGCGAACCTACCTGTCGCGGCCGGTCTGAATGCGGATACTGCACTGCCTCTACTACTATCGGCCTCACTACTCGGGCCTGACGGTCTACACCGAGCGGCTGGCGCGCGCTCTGGTTCAACGCGGCCACTCTGTCACGGTGCTGACCTCACGCTATGCCCGGTCCCTGCCGGTGGAGGAGACGCTTGAAGGCGTGCGCGTGAAACGCGCTGGCGTGGCAACGTTCATCAGCAAGGGGCCGATCATGCCTGCCTATCAAGTACTCGGATGCAGGCTTGCTGGGGAACACGACATCGTTCATCTGCACGTTCCTCAGATCGACGCCGCGCCGCTTGCACTGTGGTCGAGGCTGCGCGGAAAGCCGGTCGTCATGACGTTTCACTGCGATCTGAGCCTGCCTCGTACGCCGCTCAACTGGCTGGCCAATGGCGTCTCGCATCTGGCAGACCAGATGACGGCCGGGCTGGCGTCGGCCGTCGTGACGAACACGCGGGACTATGCGGAAGCATCGCCGCTGCTGAAGCACAGGCTGGATCGACTGGTGGTCATCCCTCCGCCGATCGAGGTCATGCTCCCGGCAAGGAGTGATGTCGACGCGTTCCGCGCGCGGGCGGGCGTGCGGCCCGGGCAGCGCCTCATCGGCATGGCCGCCCGGCTGGCGACCGAGAAGGGCGCGGAGGTGTTGGCCCGGGCGATGCCCATGGTGCTCGAGAAGTGCCCGCAGGCGCGTGTCCTGTACGTCGGTCAGCATCAGAATGTGATGGGTGAGGAGGAATACGCCCGCCGTCTGCAGCCGCTGCTCGACAGTCTCGGGGATCGCTGGACCTTCCTCGGCGTCCTGCCTGCCAGCGAGCTTGGCGCTTTCTACGCGGCGTGCGACGTCACCGTCCTGCCAAGCCTGAACCGCACGGAGAGCTTCGGGATGGTCCAGATCGAGTCGATGGTCTGTGGGACGCCCGTGGTGGCCAGCGACATCCCCGGTGTCCGCCAGCCGACGATGATGACCGGCATGGGCAAGACGGTCCCGGCGGGCGACTCCACCACGCTCGCCCGGGCCCTGCTTGAGGTCCTTGAGTGGCCTGAGCGCTACGCCGGCAACCCGGCCGATGTGGAGGCGCGCTTCTCGTCCGATGTCGTTGCAGCCCAGTACGAGACGCTCTACGCATCGCTGCAGAGGCGGGCGGGGTGAAGGACTCCATTGGCTCAGTAACATCCATCCGGATCGCGAGCCGGCACGGTGCGGCGCCTGCACGTGGAGGCCGGGCCGAATGAGCGGCGTTTGTGGTGTGGACGGTGGATCTGATCCGCGCGCGTTGGCTGCGGGCAAGGACTTCCTCTGGCTGCACCTTCGCGAGCTCCCCTACTTCCGCTCGATCCTCCGTGCCGTCGAGGCCCGCTTCTATCAGGGGCTTGACCTGCCTCATCCGATCTTGGATGTTGGCTGCGGTGACGGGCACTTCGCTTCTGTCGTGTTCGACTCTCCGATTGACGTCGGAATCGATCTGCACCTTCCGTCGCTGTGCGAGGCCGGCCGGCGGGGCGTCTATCGCCTACTGCTCGATTCGGATGGGACGCGTTTGCCTCTGCGCTCGGAGTCGCTCGGCAGCGCGTTCAGCAACTCGGTGCTTGAACATCTGCCGGGTCTCGACGGAGTGCTGGCCGAGATCGCGCGCACCCTCAAGCCGGGCGCACCGCTGTTCTTCACGGTGCCAAACCCGGGCTACCGCTCTGAGCTGAGCTTTCCCCGGTTCCTGACGTCGCTCGGCCTGAGGCGCGCAGCGCGCGCCTACCAGGACTACTTCATGTGGATGTCGCGCACGCGCAACATGATGTACGAGCCGGAGTGGGCTGAGCGGCTGGGGCGGGTGGGTTTGGCCGTCGAACGCACCGCGCGCTACTTCTCGCCGTCGGCGCTGCATGCGCTGGAGTGGGGGCATTACTTCGGCGCGCCCTCCCTCGTGGCGCGTTGGCTGACGGGGCATTGGATCGTCGCGCCACGCCGCTGGAACCTGTGGTTGACGGAACGGCTGACGCGGCGCTACTATCTTGAGACGCCTTGTCCGGATGGCACCTACAGCTTCTACCTGGCGCGCAAGACAACCTAGAATGCTCGCCAGGCTCGCCGCCAGTACTCCACTAGCGAAGCAGGCATAGCGGATATGGACCCAACGACCTCAAACCCAACTCCGCCCGAAGGCTCGACCCCACCTGAGCCAACCGTCCTCGATTGGGTGCGTTCCTTGCTCACGAGGAAGCCGATCCCGCTGCCCGCGCCTGAGCCTGCGCCATCCGTTGTGGAGCCGCCGCCGGTGCTAGCTTCCCCGTCGAAGGAAAAAGCCCCCCGCAGGAGGGCCGCGGCGCCCGCCGCGGCTTCGGAGCCTGTCGTCCGCGAAGCCCCAAAGGAACCCATCGCGGCGCCAACGTCGATGGTGCAATCTCCCGAAGCCCCTCCCGCCGAGCGCCCGGCGATACGCGTCGAGGTCCACCTGCGCGCAGCGCATCTCCGGTTCCCGGTCGCGCTGATCCTTGCGCTGGTGGCGCAACTCGGCCTCGAGCGCAAGCCTGAGAACCTCCTGCCCACCCTCATCCTGTACGTTATGGCGCTTGCCATCGTCGGATGGGCGGCGTGGGAAGGCGACCTTGGATTGAGCTTGCCTGCGGCTGTGGACCGCCCGGCACAGCTGCTGCGCTTTCGACCACTCTGGCTCGGACTTGCGTTGGCGTTCTCCATCCTTACCCTGCTCGCCTCCTCCAACAACACGTTCCGCACCTCGACGCTGTTCTTCTGGTTTGGGGCACTCGTGTGCGTCATGGTGGCGCTGTGGGATGGGAACCTCGACGTGCGCCGCAGATTCCTGCAAGTGCGAACCTGGCTGACCGCGCCGCGCCTGAGCATGTCGTTGGACGCGTGGGCGATCGCCGTGGTTGCCGTATTCGCCATCGTGGTGTGGTTCCGGTTCTCCAGTCTGGTGAGCATCCCGGGCGAGATGGTCAGCGACCACGCCGAGAAGCTCCTCGACGTCGTCGATGTGCTAAATGGCCAGTACTCGATTTTCTTCCCGCGCAACACGGGACGAGAGGCGCTGCAATTCTACCTGGCTGCAGCCACAGCCTCGCTACTCGGGACGGGCATCTCCTTCCTGACACTCAAGATCGGCACGGCACTGGCCGGGGTCGTGACGCTGCCCTTTGTCTACCTATTCGCCAAGGAGCTCGGGGGGCGGAAGGTGGCGCTGGCGGCGATGTTCCTGGCCGGCATCGCCTACTGGCCGAATGTCATCAGCCGAATCGGCCTCAGGTTCGCGCTCTATCCGCTCTTCGCTGCGCCGGCGCTGTACTTCCTGGTTCGCGGATTGCGGTCGAAGCGCAGTAATGACCTGCTGTGGTGCGGATTGATCGTTGGGCTCGGGCTGCACGGCTACACGCCTGCCCGCGCCATCCCGATTGCGGTCACAGTCGGCGTGCTTCTCTACGCGCTGCACCCCCTCGCGCGCGGCCGGCGCTGGGCTGTGATCTCCTGGCTGATCGGCGCCGGGCTTGTGGCGCTGGTCGTCGCACTGCCCCTGATCCGCTACGCGATCGACGATCCGCAGATGGTCATGTTTCGATCGCTGACGCGCATCGGCAGCACCGAGCGCGAGCTGCCGGGTCCCGCGCTCCAGATCTTCCTGTCGAACACGTGGAACGCGCTGAAGATGTTCGGCTGGGACAATGGCGAGGTGTGGGTCAACTCGATTCCTCACCGCCCGGCGCTCGACTGGATCAGCGCCGCCTTGTTCCATCTGGGGGCCGCCTTCCTGTTGGTGCGTTACCTGCGGCGCAGGGACTGGCTGGATCTGTTCACGCTTCTGTCGATCCCGGTCCTGTTGTTGCCGTCGATCCTGTCGCTCGCGTTCCCGTCGGAGAATCCCGCTCCGAATCGCGCCGCGGGGGCGATGGTCCCCGTCTTTGCTGTGGCCGCTTTGCCGCTCGCCGCGCTCCCGGGATGGGTGGAACGCTGGTGGGGCGGGGTGAAAGGCCGGCGCTGGGGGATCGTTGGAGCGTTGCTCCTGGCAGCCGGCGCGGCGATGCTCAACTACCGGCTGCTGTTCATAGAGTACGCGGATCAGTTCCGTCGGTCAGCGTGGAACACCTCCGACATGGGCCGCGTGATCCAGGGCTTCGCGGAGTCCACTGGATCGTTTGAGACCGCGCACGTCGTTGCCTTCCCGTACTGGGTGGACACGCGCATGCCGGCCATCTGGGCCGGCCGGCCGACGGTCGATTACGCGATCTGGCCGGACCAGCTCGATCCGCTGGTCGATGAGACACGCGCTCAACTGTTCCTGCTCAAGCCGGAGGATGAGGAGGGGATCGCCCGGTTGAAGGAGCTCTTCCCCGAAGGTGCCTTCTCCATGTTCGACTCGCCTGAGGAGGGGCATGACTTCCTGATCTACAGCGTGCCGGCAAAGACCGGGCTTGAGCTCCCGGCACCCGGTGAACCTGTCCCATGACCGAAGCGGCCCAAGCTCCCGAACCTGAACTCGTGGCTCCTCCCGCCCGCCGGGCCCGGCGGACGAGCGAGCTCCTTCCCTCGCTTGCCTTGCTTGCGATCCTGGCGATCGCAGCGTACCTGCGCTTCTCCGGCCTCAACTGGGATGACTTCACCCACATCCATCCTGACGAGCGCTTCCTGACCATGGTCGAAACGGGGATCGAGATCCCCGACGATCTGGCCGGATACTTCGACACCGCGACCTCGCCGCTCAACCCGCACAACCGAGGTTACGGCTTCTTCGTCTACGGGACGCTCCCGATCTTCCTGGTGCGATTCCTGGCCGAGGCAATCCATCAGACGGGATACGACCAGGTGCATCTTGTCGGGCGCGCGGCCTCAGCGGCGTTTGACCTGATCTCCGTCTGGCTGGTGTACCTGATCGGGACACGGCTCTACCGCCGACGCGTGGGGCTTCTGGCCGCGCTCCTGGCAGCGCTCTCGGTGATGCTCATTCAGCAGGCGCACTTCTTCGTCGTCGACTCGTTCGCCAACACGTTCGTCCTTGCCGGCCTCTACTTTGCGGTCCGAGTGATGGATCGCGGCGCCTGGGATGACTACCTGGGGTTTGGTGTGGCCCTGGGCATGGCCGTCGCTTCGAAGTTGAGTGCCGTGCCCCTGGCGGCCGTCGTGGGCTTGGCGGTGCTGCCGCGCTTGATCGGCGAGAAGGGCCGGCTGGTCGATGCCGAGATCGGGAGGGTTGCGCGTGGCCTGCTGATCGCAGCGGCGACCTCGATCGTGGTGTTCCGCATCTGCCAACCGTACGCATTCTGGGGCCCGGGGTTCCTGGGCGTCAAGCCGAATCCGCAATGGGTGGCCAACATCCGTGAACAGCGATCGCAGGCTGGCGGCGACGTCGACATGCCGCCCAACCTGCAGTGGTTCGACCGGACTCCGTACCTCTTCCCGTTGGTCAACCTTGTGGTGTGGGGGATGGGCGTGCCGCTTGGCCTGGTGAGCTGGGCAGGGTGGCTGCTCGCTGTAGTGCGGGCTGTGCGCGGCCGGTGGCGTCGCCACCTGATACCGGTCGTGTGGACGGGTGCCTACTTCGTGTGGCAGGCGTCGTCGTTCAATCCATCGATGCGCTACTTCCAGCCGATCTACCCGACGCTTGCCCTGCTTGCCGCTTGGGCGCTTTGGGAGGCATGGGACTGGGCGCGCAATCGGATTGGACGGAGGCGGCTTCTCGCCAGCGGCGCT
>JAPLGR010000371.1 GCA_026390045.1 Chloroflexota bacterium
ACGCAGGCTGTTGTCACTTCTTGACAATACCACTGTTCCTGGTTGTCACGTTTCGCCATTCACGCGGCAGGCCAAATAGCTACAATGGGTGGCAGTGAACGCTCACCGGTTGCCGCAGTGAGAGGTTCACGCGCGCCAGCGCGTACGACTCGTCCGGACCCAGCGGTGAGCCGCGGAGGAGCATGGATCGTGGGGATATGCCAAATGCATTGAGCGGCATGGAGACTTCGGCAGGGACTGCACGCGTGTCGTTGCGCGGAATCTCCAAACGTTTCTTGGCCGTTCAGGCCAACGATGCGGTCGATCTCGACTTCTTCCCAGGGGAGATCCACGCGCTCCTCGGCGAAAACGGAGCCGGCAAGAGCACGCTGATGAAGATCCTCTATGGCTTCTACCAGGGGGACGCGGGTGAGATCCTCGTTGAAGGGAAGCGCCAGCACATCCGATCCCCACTGGACGCGCGGCATCTGCGCATCGGCATGGTCTTCCAGACGTTCACGCTGATCCCGGCGCTGTCGGTCGCGGAGAACATCGCCCTCTACCTTCCGGATCTACCGTTTGTCCCCAGCCGGCGCGGGATTGCTGAGCGGATCCGGACCTTCTCTCAGCGGTACCATCTGGATGTTGATCCTGACGCCACAGTGCGCGATCTGTGCATCGGCGACCAGCAGAAGGTGGAGGTTCTGAAACTCCTTCTGGCGGACGCTCGGGTGTTGATTTTCGATGAGGCGACGCGAGTGCTCGCCCCCCATGAGGTTGAGAGCCTCTTCGAGATCCTTGCCCGCCTCAAAGAAGCTGGCTTCGCGATCGTCTTCATCACGCACAAGATGCGCGAGGTCCTTGCATGCGCTGACCGGATCACCGTGATGAGGCGGGGCAGAGTGGCCGGAACGTTGCTGCGGGCGACTGCTACGGAACAAACTCTCGTGAGGTTGATGTTCGGCGATGCGGTACCCAGCGAGGGCCGTACCGGGGCCCCGAAGCAGAAGCATGCCGCGGTCCCTCTCCTCGAGCTTCGTCACGTGAGCACGCGCTCCAAGACCGCAGGTACGCAGCTGGATGACATCTCTCTCGCGATCCACCCTGAGGAAATCGTTGGCGTAGCAGGCGTGTCGGGAAACGGCCAGCGTGAGTTGGCAGACGTCATGTTGGGTCTTCTGCCGTGTTGGCGGGGCAAGCGAATGCTGGACGGCACCGACGCGACCCAATGGACTGCGGGGCGCATTCGGGAGAGCGGCGTGGGTTTCGTGCCCGAGGATCCCCTGGCCATGGGGGTCGTGCCATCCATGACGGTGGCACAGAACGCGGCTCTGGGGGATGTCGGGAGATACGCGCGGCACGGAGGCTTCGCGCTGGACTGGAGCCAAGTGCAGCAGGACGTCGACTCATCATTCAGGTCGCTGTCCTTCGATGCCCTGGACTCCCGAACCCAGGCACGCACGCTGTCTGGCGGACAGCTGCAACGCGCCATCCTCGCGCGGGAATTGGGCCGGAAGCCCAGGCTCTTGGTCGCCTCCTACCCAACTCGAGGACTTGACGTCCGCAGTGCCGTAGCTGCGCGGCGGGTGTTGTCGCTGCTGAGGGATGAGGGAGGCAGCGTGCTGATCGTCTCGGAAGACCTGGACGAGCTCTGCGACCTGAGTGACCGCCTAGTTGTGCTTCACGGTGGCAGGGTTGTGGGCGAGTTCCTCCCCCACGAGATCGACCGCCACAGGATTGGGTACCTCATGACGGGTTCCGGGAGCGCACATGGTTAGGGCACTCAAGAGGGTTGGAGAGACCCTGCGTAAGCGCTGGGGGCTTGGCGCTGTGCGGTACACCGTGATCCTCATCGTTGCACTCCTTGCGTACGGGCTCGTGTTGCTCATCGCTGGGAAGGATCCGATCAAGGCCTACGTCGACACCTTCACGTTCACATTCGGCAGTGCCTACGGGTTCTCGGAGCTGCTGGTGAGGATGACCCCGCTCCTCCTAACTGCCGTTGCGGTGGCCCTGCCTTCCCGTCTCGGTCTCATCAATGTCGGCGGCGAAGGTCAGTTGTATATGGGCGCCTGGCTTGCCACGTGGGGAGCCATCACGTTCGTTTCTTTGCCGCAAGCTGCGTTCATCCCGTTGCTGATCCTCCTCGGCTTTGTCGGTGGTGGCACATGGGCCGCCATCGCCGGCTTCTTCAGAGCCAGGGGCTGGGTGAACGAAACGATCACAACGCTCCTGATGAACTACGTCGCACCGCTCATCGTCGGCTTCTTCATCTACGGGGCGTGGCGGTCACGAGTGCCGGGCGCATCCGCATTCCCTCAGTCCGCTACGTTCCCGCCGGCCGCGCGGCTACCGCGCTTCTTCGGGACGCGCGTGCACTTGGGGCTCGTCCTTGCTCTCGTGGCGCTGGGCATCTTCTGGTTCATGTTGGAGCGCACCAAATGGGGACTGAAGATGCGCGCAATCGGCGGCAACCCTGAGGCCGCGCGGCGGCTTGGGATGCGGCTGGGGCTCTATTTCGTTGTGGTTATGTTCATCGCCGGCGGCATCGCGGGACTGGCAGGCATGGCGGAGGTGTCGGGGTTGCACTGGCGACTCAGCGCTGGCTTCTCCCCGGGATACGGATTTGTCGGCTTCCTGATTAGTTGGCTCTCCGGAGGTAGCGCGATTGGCATCGTGACCATGTCCTTCGTGCTTGCGATCGTCTTCGCCGGCGGGTCGCTCCTCCAGATTACGCAGGGCGTTCCTTTTGCAGCCGTCAATGTTCTGATGGCGCTAATTCTTTTCGCAGTTTTGATCAGGCCGAGGTTGGTGCGGAGGAAGGCATGACTTGGAGTCTCGTTCTTGGAATCGTCTCGGGCACGATCATGTACGGAGCTCCTCTTCTGTACGCCACACTTGGCGAGGTTGTCGGGCAGCGCGCAGGGATGGTCAACTTGGGGCTGGAAGGAATCCTGCTCGTCGGAGCCTCCGTGGGCTTGGCCGCGTCCGTCGTGACTGGGAGTCCGTGGGCGGGCATCGCCGCTGCAGGCATCGCGGGCTGCCTCTTTAATCTCGTGTACGCGTTCCTCGTCGTTTCGCGGAAAGCAAACCAGCTTGCGAGCGGACTCGCCCTCATGTTCTTGGGTACAGGCCTCAGCGCGATGATCGGGAAGGCGTACATCGGTCGGGGGATCACAGGCCTCGCGCGCTACCAGGTGCCTGGGATCTCCTCGCTGCCGGGGATCACGAGGACGATGTTCAGCTACGACCTCCTCGTCTACCTGGCGGCGCCGGTCGCAGTCGTCGTGTGGTGGCTGATCTTCCGCACTCGTTGGGGTCTCGGTCTCAGGGCAGTCGGCGAGAGCCCGTCGGCGGCCTTCGCTGCCGGTAGACGGGTCTCCTGGGCGGAATACCAGGCCGCAATGTTCTGCGGACTCATGAGTGGCATCGCAGGAGCGCACCTCTCTGTGGCGCTTGCACGGACCTGGACTGAAGGAATGACGGGGGGAAGAGGCTTCATCGCAGTCGCCCTGGTGATCTTCTCCAAGTGGCATCCATTACGGGCGATCGTCGGAGCCCTGGTTTTTGGCGGCGCGGTGACGGTGGGCCTTCAACTCCAGGCATCGGGATCCACGATCTCCCCCTTCGTGCTCAACATGATCCCCTACGTCCTGACACTGGGCATCCTGTTGATCTGGGGCGGTGCTCGCCGGCTGGTCGCTCCGGCGGCTCTAGGTCGTGTGTATTTCGGAGAGGAGTAGACGTAGGGCCCTCCCTGCTGTCGCTGAGCACGGGCCCTCGGTGAGGCGGATACCACAGGAGGTGATGGGCCAGCCGAATCGCGACATGGGGTCTATGGGATTGAGTCACGGGATCGACGTTTTGCACAAGGGAGGGAGCCATGAGATTGAGAGCCGCTGTGTTGGTGGCGATGCTTGGGGCGGTCGCTTTACTCGCGGTTGCGGGTGGGGCTATCGCAGCGCAGCAGCCAAGCCTGGTGATCGGGCTGCTTCTGCCAGGTCCGAAGAATGATGCCGGCTACAACCAATCGTTCTACGACGCAGTCCAGGAGGTCAAGGCGAACATCCCGGGCGTTCAGCTCATCGTTGCCGAGTACGTTGCCGACGCAGAAGCGGAAAGCACGATGGAGACGATGATCCAGCAGGGTGCGAAGATGATCCTGCCCTGCGGATTCAACTTCCAGTACCCCGCGCTGGCCGTAGCAGAAAAGCACTCAGATGTCGTGTTCATGCACCCGGGCGGGTGGGAAGTTCGCGGCAACTTCAGCAACTACTACGCGACGACGCAGCTTGACATGTACCTGATGGGCGTTGCTGCTGGCATGATGACCAAGACGAACAAGCTTGGCTTCATCGTCGGGATGCCCCAAGGGTACATGCTTGGGGACTGCAACGCGTTCCACCTGGGCGCTCGCGCCGTGAACCCCAAGGTCGAAACGCACCTGGTGTTCACGTTCAGCTGGGGAGACACGACGAAGGAGGCCGCTGCTGCGCAGGCCTTGCTGGATCAAGGTTGCGACGTGATCACGCAGCACCTGGACTCGCCCATTGCGGTGATTCAGACTGTGGAAGCAGCCGGCGCATATACGATCGGCTTCATGTCGCTAGATTCGCAGAAGTACGCGCCTAAAGGCTGGATCACGGGACTTGGCCTCACATGGGGTGCTTACCTGACGCAGAGCGCACAAGCTGTGATTGACGGGACCTGGCACACTGGATTCGTCCGACAGGGCCTAGCGGGAGGCTTCACTCAGATTGCGCCGTTCGGGTCCGCCGTGCCTGACCGAGTCAAGCAGTTCATCCTCGCACTCGCTACGGGGTACAAGGCAGGACTCATCGATACGTTCATTGGTCCTGTCAAGGACCAGGCCGGTGTGGTCCGGATTGCCGCGGGCGAGGTCTGGGGCAACGACAAGATGGGTGACTTCGACTGGTTGGTCGAAGGCATCGTCGGCACTCCGCAGTAGGCTGAGTGAGGGGAGGCGCCGCGACTATCGCGGCGCCTCCCGTTCCGTTCGACGGGGCAGCGAGGATCGACCTATGCAGACCATGCGGGCCGAGACGATCGGGGCGATGGCAGCAGCGCGTGCGACGACCGTCGGGTTCACCGCCAAAGTCGCCGCGGCGGTGTCCAATGCCGTTTACCTGACGGATCGCGAGGGTGAGACCTTCTGGGTGTCTCCTTCTGGTTCGTCTCCACACCGCCGAGCGATTCTCGCTGTTCCCACAAGTCCTGCTTGGACGGTGGGTATGGTCTGCCGGTACCGCAACGGTCTTCTGTGCTCAGAGGACGGTTCCGCGGTGGACGTGCGCGAGGCCACGATCTGGCGTGCGCTGAGCACGCCCCGTCCACCTGTGCGGCTCGAAACCGCGGCGCTGGCTCTGCGCGCTGGTCTGGAGATCCATAGCCGCGCTTGGGCTCCCACAGGGTGGGCAGCTGCCGGGCGCTCCGGCGCCCGCGGCAAGCGGGGTGAGTCGAACGGGCAAGTTCTGCCACTCGCGGCTGCCTTTGCAGACGAGGCCAAGGAGCCGATCTCAGAGCTGCTGGCGGCTAGAGACACCCGCGACACGTCCCGGATGCTCGACGCCGCGATGAGACTCGTCGGGCTCGGCGAAGGACTAACCCCCTCGGGCGACGACCTCCTCGGAGGCTACCTGTTCACGTTGCGCCACTTGGATACGGCATATCCCCTGCTCCCGTCATTCGATTGGGAGGCTGTTGAGGCTTGGCTGACAGGAGTCGCATCTCGAACGAACGCGATCAGCTTCTGCCTCCTATCCGACCTTGCCTACGGCCATGGTCCCGAGCCGTTGCACAGTGCCGTGGATGCGGCCCTGGCGGGCGCGCAGCCCCATGAGATTGCGCAACATGCCTCGCGTGTTGCCGGAATCGGGC
>JAPLGR010000598.1 GCA_026390045.1 Chloroflexota bacterium
ATACCCCCATGGGGCAACGACCCCCTATCGGAACATTGACAAGCCACGTTACACGGTATAGTGTGCAACTAGGACCGGGACCCAGGAGCATTCTGGGTAACACCCGGTCCTATGCTTTTGGGTCCCGGAATTGATTTCAGGAGGCTAACGAATGGCAATCACAGTCAAGTCCGGAGACTCCGCAGCCAAAAAGTACGCTGATAATGCCGGCCGGTCGGCAGAGGCGTACAAGAACGGCGCCGTTGCGGCCGCAAGTCAGTGGGCCAGCAACACCCAGGCCGCCGCACCCAACTTCAAGCAGGCCATCCAGGCCGCGGGCATCGATCAGCGATTTGCCCGAGGCGTGGCCAAGGCCGGCGCCGGCAAGTATGCCGAGAAGATCAATGCCGTGGGCGGCGACCGGTACGCTCCAGGAGTGGCAGCGGGTGCTGCTGACTTCCGGGCCGGCGTCGAACCCTACCTGCAGACCATGGCCGGTCTGACCCTGGCGCCCCGCAAGCCGCGCGGCGATCCAGGCAACCTCAAGAGGGTCGAACAGATCACCAGCGCCAACCATATGAAGCGGCTGGCCCTGCTCGGCAGCTCCGGGACCTAGTGCTAGCGGAAGGGAGAATGGGTAGATGAATTACAGAACAGACCTTCTTTTGGCCGCTACCGCGATGCCCGCGGCTTCGGGGACGAAGACCATGGACATCTTGATCAAGAAGCCCATCTCGCGGATCGAGATGACCTATACCACGACAAAGGTATTGGCCACCAACGCCTACGGCGTCCCGGCCTGTATACCCAAGATTGAGCTGGTAGACGGCTCGAAACCCCTGCACAGCCTATGCGGGTACACCAACCAGGCTCTGGCGTACTACTCACGTGGCAACATAGCCATGGAGCAGGGCATTCACATCAGGACGCAAGAGGAATGCGCCACTTACGCCATTGACTTCGGGCGATTCCTCCATGATCCGCTCTTGGCCTTCGACCCGTCGAAGTTCCCCAATCCTCAGCTCAAGATCAGTTGGAACCGGGCGGCGTGCGATGCCAGTGTGGCCACAGACTCGCTGGAAATCTGGGCGGAGGTATTCGACGAGAAGATGCCCAGTCCCATCGGTTTCCTGTCGGCACGCGAGATTTGGTCAGGGAACTTCTTGGCCGAGAACTCCGTCAATGAAATACTATTGCCGGAAGACGAAGTCATCCGTCAGCTCCTGGTCCGGGCGAATTACGCCGGATACGAGCCAGCCTACCAAGTGGACATCGCCAAGCTAGATGAGGCCAGCGGCGGGGCGGTGATCTTCGACTACCAGAACCTGGACAAGTACCTGCAGCGGATGAAATCCCGCTGGCAGGTGATAAAGTGCCCGTTCACGGGCGGCTTTGATGGGGGAGCGGAAACCTTCTATATCCCGCAGACGGAATACGACGCTTGGATCAACGGGGTAGCTGAAGGTGCAGATGGCGCGACCCACGTTGGTGGGGCGTCCTGTCGGGGAGGCAAAGCGGTTATGCACAGCACCGCGGGAGCCAACTTGGTTGGTGAGTCCGGAGGCTATCTGCCATGGCACACCTTCCAGTTCCCGTTCGGTAACCAGCAGGACCCTGGCGACTGGTACGATCCGACCGCCAAGAGGCCGCGCTTGAGACTTACCTCGAACACGGCAGGGGTCAGCGGCGACGGCAATGTCGTCATTGAGACCATCCATCGGTACTAAGCGGCTTCAATCTAGGCAAAACGTCAAACATGGGGGCCGGGATCCCGGCCCCCATCATAGGAGGATAGGCCATGGGTAAAAGGATGGCCCTACGCGATCGGCAGGAGAATCTATTCACCTCCGCCGCCCTGGTGACCCTCAAAACCAAAACCGTCGCGCGCGGCCAGGTCCATTGCGTGCAGCACTGTTCCTGGGAGATCAACAAGGCCACGGGCGGCGGCAACTACCGGGCCAGGCTCTACATTGCCGGCCACGGCTATAACCACCAACTGTGCGAGCAGGGCACCCCGCAGGCCAACATCTCGTACACCTACGACGACGAGATCTGGCTGATTGAGGGGGAGCAGCTCGCCCTGGAGCTGGACCAGTGCGCTGCGTCGACCACCGCCAAGATGCACTGTACCGGATTCTGGCAGCATGAGCTGGAGGGGGTGAATTAAATGACCAAGATGGGATCGGTAGAATCCGCGATCCGCTCCGGGGCGATCGCCACCCTGATTGACGCCATAACCCTGGACGATGACCCGACCTCGTACAACTCCGACGCCCTGGACTGCTCCGGGTTCCGGAACTTCCTCCTGTACGTGGCCATAGACTCCACCAGCACGCCCACCACGCTGCAGCTCCTGGTCCAGTTCTCCGACGACGGCGGGACCATCTGGTGGACCTACAAGCAAGGGCCGTTTGCCGCCCTCTTCTGGGAGGACGCGGACACCGCCACCGAGATCAACGAGTGCTTCGAAGGCAAGTGCGGTGGACGGCTCATGCGGATCCGGGCCGTGGGCGTGGGCACCACCAGCTCCGCCAAGTTCAAGGTCACTGCCAAGGTGGAGCTCTTCAACTAGGGGACCTATGACAGTAGGGACGGTTATCCGCTCGTTCAGCTCTCCTGGCCTCAATTCCCGAGGGCTGGCGTGGGACGGGCGCACACTGTGGATTGTAGATAGTGTGACCGCCACCATCTATCTTGTGGACCCGGCAACCGGGACCGTGATCCGTTCGTTCAGCGCGCCGGCCAGCAGCCCCAACGGTCTGGCGTGGGACGGGCGCACACTGTGGATTTCAGATGGGAGTGCATGCTTCATCTATCTTGTGGACCCGGCAACCGGGACCGTGATCCGTTCGTTCAGCGCGCCGGCCACGGCCTCCCGGGGTCTGGCGTGGGACGGGCGCACTATGTGGGTTAGCGACTCGGGGACTCATCTCATCTATCAGGTGGACCCGGCAACCGGGACCGTGATCCGTTCGTTCAGCGCGCCGGCCATTGGAGATCCCAGGATAACCTGGACGGAGCGATCGTTGTATATCGGCGATGAGAACACCGATCTCATCTATCAGGTGGACCCGGCAACCGGGACCGTGATCCGTTCGTTCAGCGCGCCGTCCGCCTCAACCCGGGGCATCGTGTGGGGCGGGCGCACTATGTGGGTTAGCGACTCGGGGACCGACCTTATCTATCAGATCTCCGTGAACTAAGGTAATGGAGGTGATAACATGGCGTTCAAGGTAAACCAGGCAACCTGGCTCAAGGCAGAAGGGGACCGCTTGGAGGCCCTGATCAAAATGCCCAAGTTCTGGGGCGTGAAGTGGACCCATCCCAAGCTGCGGAAGGCCCTGGCCGATATCGGCCTGGTATATTCCGTGGACGAGATCAACCTGCTCAATGACGAGATGCACACCAGGGGCATCGTTGAGGATGTTCCGGACTAGGAGCGGGGGGAATGCTCTATGTCCTGTCCTTATGCATACCCGCCAACACCGCGGAGATCGAGCCGTATGAGGAGGACCTGAAGCTCACTGACGGCGTGATCACCCGGGTGGAGGTGGAGTTCCCGGCCGGCTGCGCCGGCCTGGCTCACAGCTACGCCCGCCGGGCGATCCACCAGGTCTTTCCCACCAACCCGGACGGGAATCTATGCTCCGACAACCACGTCATCGTCTGGAATGACTACGAGGACCTGGCCGCGGATCCTCGGATACTCACCATCGGCGGCTGGAATCTCGACGACACCTATGCGCACACCATCACCTGGCGGGTGGAGCTCACCCCCCGGGAGATCGCCGAGCGCCTCAAGACTCAGCAGGGCATGTTGGCCGGCATTGGCCGGCTGCTGGGCATTAGATAGGAGATATCGAGAGATGGCCTCGGGCAGACCGGATTACACCAGCCAGAGCCTGATGAAGGGCGCCGACTCCGGGACTCACCGGACCGTAGCTGTGGACAGCGCCGGGAACATCCTGACCCTTATCAAGGGCCAGTTCGGCGGGGCTCCGGTCACTATCGCCGTGGACGCCGGCGGGAACATCCTGGGGATCCTGCAGGGCGACTATGCCGGCAGCCTCAAGACGCTGGCCGTCGACGCCCAGGGCCGGATGCTGGCGGTGCTAACGGATCCGGAAGACGTATTCGGCAACCCGCATTACATGGGCTCTGCAGAGCTGGCCGCCCGGCTGGGATCTCCGGACTGCCTGGAGCGTAAGGGCCAGGTGTTGTTCATGGATGGTGGTGGCGTCAACGTGGGTCAGTACCTCCTGACCACGAGTGGGGCGTCCAGCGCCATGGTGGTAGATACCACCTTTGGGATACTGGGTCCTAAAAGTTACAAACTGACTGCTGGCCCGGCGAATGGCGACTATATCAAGATAGAGAAGAGGATGCCGCGGATCAGCGCCGCCGGTTTGGGCCTAGAGGCGTGCATGTGCGTGAATCAGAACGCTAAATATGTCACCCTCCTCATCTTAACCAGCTCCCGGGCCACCCTCTACACTGGCGCCATCCAGCTTGATCTCGCCGCGGCGAAGATATACTACTACGATTCCAGTCTGGGCTGGACCCAACTGGCTGCCTTCCCTTGCCCGCTTCAGCTCACGGACGCCCATCTGTTCAAGCTGACTATTAACTCCACCCTCGGGAAGTACATGCAGTTCCGGTGGGACCTCAATACGTATGATATGTCGGCCATCTTCCTGGAGTCCCACCCGGTCCTGGGGACTCAACAGATTTCGGGCAGTGTCCAGTACGACTGCGAAGATCACGGGGATGTGAGCGCCTACCTGGGGCCGTTGATTATCACGGTGAACGAGACGTGAGGTGTGTAGACCTAGCCGCAAATGGCTGAAGTCGCCGGCGGGCAACTGGCCGGAGCTGCCCGACGGTGAAGGAATAGCTGAACTTGGGCTGGGGCCCCGAGGCTCCGGACCCTCTTGGGAAAGGAAATGGAATCGAATGGACAAGAATAATCTGGTGCTGCAGCTCGCCCTCCTAAGCGTGGGCGCCCTGATCATCGTCTGCCTGACGGTCCTGATCGCCTGCGGACATGATGGAACGCTGGTGGATGCCTTACTGGGTATTGCGGGTGTCTTCTTCGCCGGGAACGCCTGGCAGATCAAGACGTCTATCACCAAGCCAAAGGAGGGTTAACCCATGAGAGCGACCATCCTAGTCATGCTGGAAGACACTGATGAGAAGACGGCTGTGGAGGTCAAGAAGACCGTCGAGAAGGCCGTCGAGAAGATCCCCAAGGCGGAAGTAGAGCTCTCCATTAGAGGGAAATAGGCCGCACGCCCATGGTGATCTGGGACGCCATCACGGGTTATACGAGAAGGCTGTCGGAAGACCTCCAATGGCTCGGAAATGAGTCTATTCGGACGCCGATCATCGGGAATTGGTGCGCTGACAAGCTTTTTGATGTCTCCGTCTATCTCCTCGATAGCTGGATCCAGATGGTCTACATCGGCCGATGGATCGACGACGCCGAGTTTCGGCTAACCTCGATCCTCTCCTGGGACACGATCCGCGGTTATATCCTCGGGTCCTGGTCCTGGCTGAATGACATCTGGGGCACTGTCACAAACATCACCAAGTCCTACTGGCCCTGGCTTGATGACCCGTGGGGCACTGTCCGCACGATTGCCACCAGCTACTGGTCGTGGCTGAACACCATCGACGACAAGATATTCCAGCGGGTGCGGTCCGTCTGGCCCTGGATCGATGATGTCTATGGCGCCATCAACCACCAGGTGCTCAGCTCCTGGTCCTTTCTCAACACCATCGATGACCGCATCCGGCAGACGGTCACTGCCAGGTGGACCTGGCTCAACACCATCGACGACCGCATCCGGGATATCGCCTGGTCTCACATCGCGCCCAAGCTGGGGGACTGGTTCTGGTCCTTCGTGGTGCTGGAGGTGACCCAGGTGAGTAAGATCGGCTACCGCGTCTTCTCCACCCTCTGGAACATGGAGTGGGACGATAAGAACAAGGAGGCCAAGTAATGGCGACGCTGGGGGATAAGGTAACCGACACCATCGTCAATGCCCTGGGCAAAGGGATCGAGGGCGGCGCCGAGAAGCACAAAGAGCGCCTGGGGGAGCTGGTCAAGCCACGGGTGGCGGCCTTCATGTCATCGCTGCCGGCAGATCACCCCCTGCGGAGTCAACTGGCGTCGTTTGAGAGCAACACATCTTTCACGGATATCCTGGCTTGGTTCATCGGGCTGATTCCGGGCATCGTCCAGATAGTCTGGGCCTTGAGTGATCCTTACGGTGAGGAGGGCCGCCAGTGGGCCAATCAGGCGATGCCTATTAAGCTCGCGTCGCCAGGTCAACAGACCCTGGCGGCGATGCGAGGCTATGGTCCGGATCTCCACACCTCTGATAGCTTAGAGCGCATGGGCTTGGGGACAAGGCAGCAACAGGTATTTCACGCTGCCGCCAGGCAGCTCCTGGACCCCGGAGAGGTGCGGACTGCTACTCTGCGCGGGATATCCTTCGGGGCCAGCGCCGATGA
>JAPLGR010000172.1 GCA_026390045.1 Chloroflexota bacterium
AGCTGGTCGAGCCCCTGCGGTACTTGTTCAAGGATGAAGTTCGAGCTGTCGGCGAGACGCTGGGGCTCCCGGAATCGCTTATCTGGCGGCAGCCGTTTCCCGGGCCCGGCCTGGCGGTCCGCTGTCTGGGGGAAGTCAGCCTGGAGCGCTTGAACCGCCTGCGCTCCGCCGATAAGATCTTGCTGGATGAGCTTGGCGCGGCCGGCTTGCTGCGCGGCGACACGGCTCAGGCATTTGCCGTCCTGCTGCCCGTGCGGTCGGTGGGCGTGATGGGCGACGAGCGAACCTATGGTGAGACGATCGCCCTCCGCGCGGTGACCACCGAGGACTTCATGACGGCCGACTGGGCCCGCCTGCCCTATGATCTGCTCGCCCGCGTGAGCAATCGCATCGTCAACGAAGTCGCCGGCGTCAACCGAGTGGTATATGATGTCACCACCAAGCCACCGGCCACGATTGAATGGGAATGAGCGCGACCATGTCGCGCGGCCTGCGTAGACATAGGTAGGGCGGCCTGTTGCCACCCTGAACAATGGAGGCGGGGATGGATTACGGATGGGTCCTGAAGCGCGCCTGGGAGATCACCTGGAAGTTCAAGGGACTCTGGGTGCTTGGCATACTTGCCAGCTGCTCCTCCGGCGGTGGAGGTGGAGGGCATGGGGGCAGCAGTTCCGGAACTGGCTATCAGCTCAACGGCGAATCTGATCCTCGCTTCCTCCAGTTCCAACACTGGATCGAGTCGATCCCCGAGGAGACCTGGATCGTCATTGCGATTGTTGCCGGGATCGTCGTCCTGCTCCTCGCCCTGGTCTCTCTCGTCCTGGGCATTCTCGGCCAGGGCGGCCTGGTCGCGGGATTCAACCAGGTCGAGACCAACGGGACGGTCACGTTGGGTGAGGCCTTCCGCATCGGCAAGGCGAACTTCTGGCGGCTGCTCGGCGTCCGGGCCATATTCTGGCTGGCGGGCATCCTGCTCGGCATCATCATCGCTGCCGTGGCCATCACGACTGTTCTTGGGACCCTGGGCATTGGGCTGCTGTGCCTGGTACCGCTGCTGTGCCTGCTCATCCCGATCGGCGCGCTGGTCGGTGTGTATGTGATGCTCACGCAGGTTGCGCTGGTCACCGAGGGGCTCGACATGAAGAGATCCTTCCGTCGCTCCTGGGAAGTCCTCAAGGCCAACCTCGGACCGGTCATCGTCATCGCGCTGATTGTGGTCTTCGGCAGCGCGGTCATCGGGCTGGTCCTGGCGTTCCCGCTGATCGCCGCCGTGCTCCCGGCTGCTGCCGGCCTGGCCTTTGGCACGGATCAGTCGACCACAACCGGGCTGGTGACGGCCGGTCTGTGCCTGGTCATCTACTTGCCGTTGCTGATCGTCGCCAATGGCGTGCTGCAGACCTACGTCACCGGCGTGTGGACGCTGAGCTGGCGCCAGTGGACAGGCCGGGAGAAAGGCGTCACCGCGCTCCCGGTGGTAGTGCCGACAGCGGCCTGACGCCACGCAATGCAATCACGTGTTCAGAGCCGGCGGGGGAACCTCCGCCGGCTCGGCCATTAAGAGGACCCTCCCGCATGCGGGGTCGCGGGAGGGTCTGCCGGAGGGAGGCTCAAGAGGTGCGCCTGGGGGAATGTCAGGGACCTCAGGGCCACAAAGGGTAGGAAGGTCAGCTCAGAACAGGCTCAGGCCCTCCCAGATCAGGTAGGCTTCGAGGGCAAGGACCGCGAGGAACCCAAGGATCAGGATCACGCGGACCGACCATTCGACCGCTGTTGGCGACGTTGCCAACCCCTCGGTCGTCAGGTACTCATCGGTCAGGGCAAGTCCCGGGCTCACCGTGTCCATGGCCGCTCTCCATAAGGCCGCTGCCTTCAATGGCATGCTACACCTCGCCTATGGCGGAGTGGTCGCTTTGTAAGCGGACTGCAAGCCAACAGCGAGAGCCTGCCAAACCGGCGTGCTACAATCACCTCATGCACACCCCGGGCGTGCGCTGGCCAGCCTGGTTGATGGCTATCGTGCTGGCCATGACGCTCAACAGCCAGGCGTCGGCCCAGGCCGGTGGCAGCCTCCGCCTCTCGGCGCCAGTCACGGACACCTTCCCCACTGTCAGGGTCTTTCTGGATGTGCGCGACGAGCAGGGCGGCCGCTTGGCCGGACTGCGCGTCAGTGATGTCAGCCTGATCGAAGACGAAGTCACTCTCTCCCAGGTCGGCCTGCGAGAGACCGAAGTCGGCGTGCGCCAGATCATTGTCCTCAACACCAACGATGGGCTGCGCCTGCGGGATGCCGGGGGCCGCAGCCGGTTCGACATCGTGCGCGATGCTCTGCGGGGCTGGTGGCAAACGGCAGCCGCCGCCCGCGTGGGCGTGGACGACCTGACCCTGATGGCGGCCGAAGGAACTCTGGTCCTGCATGGTTCGTCAGCGGCGGAGCTCGGGGCGCGGCTCGATGAGTTCCAGCCGACCTTCGAGCAGCCCTCGCCCAGCCTCGACCTGCTGCTGGCTGCGCTGCGCGGCCCTGCGGCAGACCCGAGCCCCACCGGGCAGACTACGCACCTGATCTTCGCCACCGGCTTGATCGAGACCCCCCGCGACCTGCCGGTCGCCGAGGCCGTTCGCCGCGCGAATGAGACGGGCACATCCGTGCACATCGTGCTGCTCGGCCCGGCGACGGCGCTCGACCTGCCCGCGGCCGCCAGCCTCAGGCTGCTAGCACAGAGCACCGGCGGGGACTTCATGCTGCTTGAGCCTGGCGGAAGCCTGTCAGACCTGATGACCCGCATCACAGGCCAGCGCACGCAGTACGAATTGACCTACACCTCGCCGGCGCAGTCGTCTGGTATGCACAGCCTCGAGGCCCTGGTCACGCGCGGTGAGACGAGCCTGACCTCTTCTCGCAGCCTATACACGCTGGACCTCCGGCCTCCGGAGGTAGTGTTCGTGTCGCCGCCCATGCAGATCGTGCGGCAGGCCGATGGCGGCGCGACCCGCGTCGAGGACCTCGTCCCAACTTTCTGGCCGCTTGAGGTTCTGGTGACCTTCCCGGACGGCCATGCGCGCAACCTGGTGCGCAGTCAGCTCCTGGTGGACGGTCGCGCGGTGGCCGAGACCACTCAGCCGCCGTTCGACCGCTTTCAGTGGGACCTGCGCGGCCTCAGCCAGACGGGGACACACTTGCTGGCCGTCACGGTCGAGGATCAACAGGGCTTGCGCGGCGTTTCCACTTCGACCAGTGTGTCAGTCGAGGTCGTGTCACTGCCGCGCGGGTTGGGTGTGCTCGAGCCGGGCACTGCGCCATTCCTGGGAGCCATCGGGCTGTTGATGGCAGGCATTATCGCTGTCGCCCTGTACACCTCCGGTCGGCGCAAGCTGCGCCCGCTGCCCCAGGCGTCTGCATCGCAACGCGTGTCACCCCGCCCGATCCTGCGGCGTGCCAGGTTGCAGCGGATCGAGGAGAGTCACCGCACGGAGGCCTTCCTGCTATGGGAGGGAAGCAGTACCGAGCCCATCCTGCTGGTCGGCATCGACCTTACCCTGGGCCGCGACGCAGCCCTAGCATCCGTTGTCCTCGACGACCCTTCGGTCTCCGCTCTGCACGCGCGTCTGATCCGGCAGGCGGACGGGGGCTACGTCCTCAAGGATCAGAGCTCGATTGCCGGCACGTACGTCAACTTCAAACGCCTGCTTGAGGCCGGCCAGCGCCTGCAGCACGGGGATCGCGTACACATCGGACGGTTGGCCTTCCGCTTCCGACTGGCAGATCCGCCCCCGCCTCGGACGGTGAGCGTCACCTCCGCCGTCGAAGCCGGAATCCAGCCCGAGGAGCCCCGCCCATGATCCGGACCGACCGACACCATCTCATCATGGCCGGCCAGAGTCACCCGGGGGAGACGGGGAAGAACAACGAGGATGCGTTCTCGATCACCAGCTACGTGCTCGAGGTCGGGAAGGTCCCTTCGCTGCTGGCGGTTGTCGCCGATGGAATCGGAGGCCACCAGGCAGGCGAAGTTGCTGCAAGTCTGGCAGTTGAGACGTTCGTCCAGCGCGTGGCAGCCTCTTCCGGACGCGAACCGCTGAAGGTCCTGCGCGCGGCTGTGATCGAAGCCAGCCACGCCATTCAGCGTGCAGCCTCCAACTCCCCCGATCAGGAAGGCATGGGCTCGACCATCGCCGTTGCGTGGGAAATCGGGGGAAAGCTGTACACCGTCTCCGTCGGCGACTCGCGGATTTACTTGCTGCGCGGCGCGGCGCTGCGCCGGCTGACCACCGATCACACCTGGGTTCAGGAAGCCCTGGATCACGGGATCATCGCCCCCGAGGAGGTCCACAACCACCCGCAGGCCCACGTGCTGCGCCGGCATCTGGGCGGAGTGCAGGACCCGCAGCCCGACTTCCGCCTCCGGCTCAAGGCTGATGAGAGCGACTCTCATTCGGAGGCCAATCAGGGATTGGTACTGCGCGCCGGTGATCGGTTCCTGGTATGCAGCGATGGACTGACCGACCTGGTCAATGATGCCGAGATCCAAAGCATCCTGGGCACACACTCTCCGGCGGCCGCTACGCAGATGTTCATTGACCTAGCCCGGGAGCGTGGCGGCCACGACAACATCACCGTCATCTCCGCCCTGGTCCCGGCCTTGCGACGGCGACATCCCGTGCTGTTCAACCTCCTGCTGACTCTCGTGTTGATGCTGATCCTGGTAGCTGCCGGCTCGCTCGGCCTGTGGTGGTTCGGCCTCTGGCCATGGTAGCGCCGGCCGGCGCCGTCGTCAGCTCCCTAGACTCAACTCCATGTGCACGCTGCAGCAGAGCAGGGCGATGGAGGAGGTCTCATGCCCACTTCTACGAAGCTGCCCGCACTTGCACGCACGGCGCTTGCTGACCCCAACGTTCTGCAACAACTCCTTGATTCTCTGAGCCCGAAGAACACGGACCTGAAGGCACGCGAGCGTGCCTTCAAGGCGCTGCTTCGTCTGGCGCAGGCGGAGCCCAACGCCCTGCTCCCACGCTGGAGCGCACTGGCCGCGCTGCTTAGGTCCGATAAGGCGTTCTCCAAGTACCCGGCTGTCCACCTGATTGCGGCGCTCGTCCCCGCCGATCGCCAGCGGCGATTCGACCGCGCCTTCAACACCTACTTCGGGCTGCTGGATGACGAGGCCGTCAGCGTTGCGGCGCACGTGGCCCGGCTCGCCGGAGCGATTGCACAGGCGCGCCCGGATCTCGAGCCGCGCATCACCCGCCGGCTGCTGGCGCTAGACCAATCCCACTTCGGCCCTGACCGACGCGACCTAGTGAAGAGCTACGCGCTCGAAGCCTTCACAGCGGACTTCGCGCGCTCGAAACAGCAACCGGCGGTGATCGCCTTTGCCCGGTCCATGCTGAAGTCGAAGAGCCCTCGCGCGGTGAAGGCAGCCAAGAGGTTTCTCAAGCAGCACGAGGCACTGCCCTCACCCCCATCCTGACCCTCCTCCCCGGGGCGTGCTAGAAGGGAAGAGGCGGGGGGAGGAGCTTCCGCCTCGATCGACGAGCCATACCCCAAGCAAGATCAACGCCCCGCCGGCGAGCATCGCCGTCGTCCATCGCTTCAGCAGCATCCATGCCCTCGCCCGGGAAACGGCCTCCCAACGACCGGTTCAATTGGCCCGATTCCAGTCCAGGTCGTTCGACGGGATGGAGGCGGGACACAGCTGCAATACATGCGGGACATGCGCGGCCTGCCGGCTTCCTGATGCATCACGTGATGCCGTGTGTGACTTGGGACACGACCTGGCCGTTCCGGCGACGTCGGGCTTCGCTCCACCCACGGCCACATCACGCTTCCCACCCCGGCCGGAATACGGTTCACGCGACAACTCTCTGCGCAATCCAGCCCATGACGTTGACTATCCCGCAAGCTTGTGGGCACGATTCCCTCCGGTTCCCGCCTGCGATCAGGCGCCGGGACGTCTGTGAAGCGCTCCTTCCTGCGCCCTGCTCGACACTGGTATAATCCGCGTGCACTCGTTCCTGTCCTTGTCGATCTTCCACAGTCACAGTGTCGACGCCAAGCCGTTCTATGGCCATTGCGAGGCGTCCCATTCGTTGTTCTCCCTTGATCGTATCTCACGCCAGGCGCAATCCGACAGCAGACCAGCTCCGGGCGTTTCGGATGGCACTTCCGCCGCATGAGCCAAATGTGATCATGGAAAACGACTCTCTTCTCCGTCTTCCCCGAGGGGACTCCCATGAGGGTCGGTCTTCACGGGAGTTGTCCGTCTGTGATCCGGTCATTGTTCGGCCGACACGCGCCGAGGATGATCTCGGTCATATGGAGCGGGAATGGACCAACCATTGATCTATATGACGAAACCAGACGAGAAGAAGCTGAGGGATCTGATTCGGGAAGCCCAGCACACGGAATACCGCGGCAGCGCCTATTTGAAGGTGCTTGCCAGCGAGATAGACAAGGCCCGGGTTGTGGACCCACAAGAAATCCCTCCGGATGTGATCACGCTGAATTCCACCGCCCACTTGGTTGATCAGGCAACGGGCGACGAGATGGTCTACACCCTGGTGTTTCCCGAGGAGGCGGACATCTCCCACGGGAGAATATCCATCCTGGCCCCCATCGGAACGGCAATGCTGGGGTACAGAGTCGGGGACATGTTCGAATGGGATACTCCGGGAGGGAAGCGCTCGATTCGTGTCAAGGAAGTCGTCTACCAGCCTGAGGCATCCGGCGATTACCGATAGCCGGGATTCGCAGGGCAATCCCGGCGACGGCCAGGCCCGTTCGCTCAGCCCACTCTCGTCCAGGAAGACAAGACCCTGCCTTGGCGTGCCACGTTCTCTCAAACACCGGCCAGCCTTTCTCCTTCCAGCGCCGCTTCACCGAAACAGACACGGGAATCAGCGTCTAAGCGTCAGGCGGTAGATCGATCGCTCGGCGCCGTCGAGGTGGAACTCGTAGGATTCGTCGCCGCACAGGAATTCGATCTCGCGCGCGTGGCGCCTGGAGCTGCCGGCGCGCGGCGAAGACAGCCGCCAGGACGGCGATGCCGATCGCAAGCGCACCACGGTGATGGCCGCCGGGCCGAGCTCATGCAGCAGGACTTCGAGGGCCGCAAACAAGGCCCCTCAACAGCACGACGGTCAGACCGAGGCCGCGAGGTAGGCGCCCATGACTAACCCTAACCGCCACCCTGACCCTCCCCCTGTAAGGGGGAGGGGAGAGTGCGGGTCCCCGCACGATCCACAATCCACACGCCGACCAGGATGAGTGCCCCGCCAGCAAGCATCGCGACTGTCCATGGCTCCTGCAGAAGCCACGCGGCGAACACCATGGTGATCAGCGGTTCGAGGTATTGCAGCGCCGCCGCCAGCGCCGCCTCGGCGGTGTTCAGCGCGTAGAAGTACAGGCCGTAGGCCAGTCCCGTGCTGGCGACTCCCAGCAGGGTCACCGTGATCCACCCCAAGGACGACACCGCGCCGAGATCCGTCCATCCGCGCTGGGCGACGAAAGCGACGGCCAGGGCCAGCCATCCGAACGTCATTCCCCAGGCCGTGGTGACGATCGGCGACCGCCGCGACGAGAGCCCCTTGCCCAGGATTGAATACACTGCCCACACGATGGCGGAAGCGATCACGAGCCACGCGGCTGACGGGTTGCCGGGCTCAGACGATGAACCAGGGGTGCGCGACACCAACGCCGCACCGAGGAACGCAACCAGAATCCCAATCGCTCGCAGGGGATTGAGGCGTTCGCCAAGCAGAGGCCAGGCCAGCAGGACGATAAACGCAGGAGCGAGCGAGGACAGCCACGACGCGGCCGATGCGCTGCCCAGAAGGATCCCCGCCGTCTGCAGGGCTTGCTGCAGGGTAACGCCAATCAGTCCCAAGCCCACGAGCGGGCCGACATCCGCCAACCGGATCCCGAGACTGTCGCGCGCACTCCCCAACGCCAGAAACCACAGGACGCCCGTCCCGATGCCGAAGCCAAGGGCCAGCAGGGAGACCGGCTCGAACTCGCGCAAGCCGACTTTGACCCATGCGAAAGACGCGCCCCAGAACAGGACCGCCAGTGCGCCTGCAACGCGGGCTTTCCAGCGCGGTGTCCTCAGGGCAGACATGGGCGTCAACGCGTGAGCGTCAGGCGGCAGATCGATCGCTCGACACCGCCGAGGCGGGACTTGTAGGATT
>JAPLGR010000109.1 GCA_026390045.1 Chloroflexota bacterium
CTTCGAATATCCCGCGCTGAGACGATCGCTTCCCCAGCATCAAGCCCTCCTGTCATCACCACAGCTGATAACACCGGGGCGCGATTGGGGATTCACTTTTCGGCCGGACTTCTAGGCCAGCGCCCAGGCTTCCTTCCAGACACGTTTCGTGCCAGCGATCATCTCTGGGCGGCTGCTTCAGAGAACCTTCATCTCCCGCAGGAGCCTCTTCAGCGCGACGCGCTGATCCGTCGCGAGCGGCCCGACAGGCGCCCGGCAAGGACCCACGTCCATGCCCATCAGGTTCAGCGCCTCCTTGATCACCACGGGGTAGGTGCCCCAGCTGAATGCCAACCGCAGCGGAGCGAGCGAGCGCTGTGCTTGCAGGGCGCCGGCGAGGTCGCCTGCCATGAATCGGTCGTAGATGGATGCTGCCAGGGCAGGCATCACATTGGCCGTCGCCGCAATCGAACCCCTCGTGCCGTACGTCAGCCCGGCGTAGATCAGGGTATCGAGCCCCACCAGAACAGAGAAACCAGGCGGCACGACACGAATGTACTCGGCCGTCAGCTCCAGATCGCCGCTCGAGTCCTTGATGCCCACAATCCCCTGCACCTGCGCCAGCCGACTCAGCAGGCCCGGAGAGACTCGGACGTTCGTGCGTATCGGGTTGGAGTAGATCACGATGGGCAGGCTCGTCGACTCGGCGATCGCCTTGTAGTGATGAAACAGCTCGTCCTCGTTCGGACGGATGAAGAACGGGGTAAGGATGGAGACAGCATCAGCGCCGGCCTTCTCCGCCAGCTGGGTCAGCTCGATCGTCTGGCGTGTCGTCATGCCCGCGGTGCCGGCGTAGACTGGCACCCGGCCGCGCGTCTCATCCACGACCGTCTCCCACACACGGCGCTTCTCGTCATGCGTGAGAGCCCACGATTCGCCCTGGCTCCCCGCCGCGAACAGCCCGTGCACATTGCCCTCGATCAGGTAGTTCGTGAGTCTGCGGAGGGACCGCTCGTTGAGCTGTTCATCCGCCGTCATGGGAGTCACCATCGCCGGGATGATCCCGGACGGTGCGGCCTTCAGCATCACGTGCTCCTTGTCAGGCTATCAGCGTTCATGCTCCCAAACGGGTGCCCCGCGGAAGATCATCACTTCCACGGGCCTTCGCCACGTACCGGAGTGTACCGCACCCACCTTAATGCCACCCAGCGCTCGGGCACCCGTCGGTTCCCCGCGCCTTCGACACTGCGCCTCTCCCGCGCCAAGGATCAGCCCTGGTTCATCTCCCACACCAGGCGCAGCCCATCCAGCGTCAACCAGGGCGCCTTGATCTGGATCACGTCGGTCTCGGCCGCGATCAGGTCAACGAGCCCGCCGGTGCCAATCACCTTCATTCCAGGCCCCAGTTCCTTGCGGAACCGGGCGACCATCCCTTCCACCAGGCCGACATAGCCAAACAGCAGGCCGGACTGAATCGCATGCACGGTGTTGCGTCCGATCGGGCTTGGCGGCCGCGAGAGCTCCACGCGCTGCAGCTTGGCCGTCCGCTGAAACAACGCCTCGGCCGCGATCCCGATCCCGGGCGCGATGGCACCCCCCATGAAGTCTCCCTCGGCCGAGATCGCCTCGAACGTGGTCGCCGTACCAAAGTCGACCACGCAGGCCGGACCTCCATAGAGCTTCTTGACCGCCGCGGCATCCACGACGCGATCGGCTCCCACCGCCTTCGGATCGTCGTAGTGGATGCGGACGCCGGTCCTGACGCCGGCATCGACCACCAGCGGACGGCGGCCGAGGTAGGTCTCGCATGCCTGCAGCAACGTTCCCGTCAGCGGCGGGACCACCGAGGCCAGGACAGCTCCATCAATGTCTTTCGGTCCAAAGCCGGCATGCTCCAAGAGCCCCAGGAGCTGCAGCCCATACTCGTCAGGCATGCGTTCATGGGCAGTTGCCAGCCGCCAGGCAGCGATCCGTTCCTCCCCGCGATACAAGCCTAGCGTGAGGTTAGTATTCCCAACATCGATAGCCAGAAGCATGGATCATCTCCTTTCGACAGCGGCCTGCAACTACCGGCAACTAGCTGCCAGCTCCCAGTTGCCCTTGACTCGTCGCCTTCTCGCTTCCCACCGTTGTGTTGTCGATCAGCGTCGTCGCGCCGATGGTCACCGCCATCGACAGCAGAGCCTGTCCTACCTGTCCGTTCAGTTCCTCCAGCGTCTCGGCATCGGCCGCCGAAACGTACTGCGGCCGCGCCTTCGGCTCTGAGCCCAGCACGTCACGCAT
>JAPLGR010000221.1 GCA_026390045.1 Chloroflexota bacterium
GCGCGCGCCGTAGACCGGATCGTAACCGACCCCAGCCAGGTGTTCGCGCGCCGCCGGGCTGACTTTGAGATGGTAGCCGACCTCCTCGATTCGCCCTGTGAGCCGGGCAAGCTGGATCTCAACAATGCGGGCTAGGTTGTCCTTCGTCAGGCGATGGAAGACGATCACCTCATCGACGCGGTTGAGGAACTCCGGGCGGAAGTGGCGAGTGAGCAGCTCGCGCACTTGATCCTGGGTGGCGCGTTCGGGGGCTGAGGAATCCGCCCACAGCTCGCCGCCTAGGTTGCTGGTCATGATCACCACCACGTTGCGGAAATCGACGGTGCGGCCCTGACCGTCGGTCAGGCGCCCGTCGTCGAGCAGCTGCAGCAGCACGTTGAACACCTCGGGGTGGGCCTTCTCGATCTCATCCAGCAGTACCACCGAGTACGGCCGGCGGCGAACAGCTTCCGTGAGCTGCCCGCCCTCTTCGTAGCCGACGTAGCCGGGCGGGGCGCCGATCAATCGCGACACCGTGTGCTTCTCCTGGTACTCACCCATGTCGATGCGGACCATGGCGCGGTCGTCGTCGAACAGGAAGGCGGCCAGCGCCCGCGCCAGCTCGGTCTTGCCGACACCGGTTGGCCCCAGGAACATGAACGAACCGATCGGGCGATCAACGTCCTGCAGGCCGGCGCGCGACCGGCGGACGGCATTGGCCACCGCCTGCAAGGCCTGCTCCTGGCCGACGACGCGCTCGCGCAGCCGATCCTCCATGTGGATCAGCTTCTCCATCTCGCCCTCCAGCAGGCGCGAGACCGGGATGCCCGTCCAGCGGGAGACCACCTGGGCCACGTCTTCGGCGTCAACCTCTTCCTTGAGCAGCGCGCCGGAAGCCTGAAGCTCCGCAAGGCGCTTCTCTCCATCGCGCAGCCAGGCTTCCAGATCACGCAACGTGCCGTAGCGCAGCCGGGCAGCGGCCTCCAGGTCAGCGCGGCGCTCAGCCTGCTCGATGTCGTTGCGCGTCTGCTCGATCTGTTCCTTGAGCTTGCGCACTGCAGCGATGGCCTGCTTCTCGCTCTCCCAGCGAGCGCGGAGCTGGTCGGATTGCTCGCGCAGATCGGCCAGTTCGGCCTCGATGCGCGAGCGCCGCTCAGCCGAGGCGCTGTCCTTCTCCTTCTTCAACGCCTCCCGCTCGATCTCGAGTTGCATGACGTGCCGGTCGACCTCGTCCAGGGCCTGCGGCTTGGAGTCGATCTCGGTGCGCAGCCGGGCACCAGCCTCGTCGATCAGGTCGATGGCCTTGTCCGGCAGGTGGCGGTCGGCGATGAAGCGATTCGAGAGCGTGGCGGCGGCGATCACGGCCGCGTCCTGAATACGGACGCCGTGATGGACCTCGTAGCGCTCCTTCAGGCCGCGCAGGATGCTGACGGTGTCCTCGACGCTTGGCTCCTCGACCAGCACGGGTTGGAAGCGCCGCTCCAGAGCGCCGTCCTTCTCGACATGCTTTCGGTACTCGTCGAGAGTCGTGGCGCCGATCATATGGAGTTCGCCCCGCGCCAGCATCGGTTTGAGCATGTTGCCGGCATCCATCGCGCCCTCGGCCGCGCCGGCACCGACCACCGTGTGCATCTCATCGATGAACAGGATCACCTCGCCCGCGGCATCCGTGACTTCCTTGAGGACTGCCTTGAGACGCTCCTCGAACTCGCCGTGGTACTTGGCTCCGGCCACCAGCGCACCCAGGTCGAGCTGGATGACGCGCTTGTCCTTCAGGCCCTCCGGCACATCGCCCTTGACGATGCGCTGTGCCAGGCCCTCCACGATGGCCGTCTTGCCCACGCCGGGCTCGCCGATCAGGGCCGGGTTGTTCTTGGTGCGGCGGGACAGGACCTGGATCGTGCGGCGGATCTCTTCGTCGCGGCCGATCACGGGATCGAGCTTGCCGCGGCGGGCGAGCTGCGTCAGGTCGCGCCCGTACTTCTCCAGGGCCTGAAAGGTCTCTTCGGGGTGGGGAGAGGTGACGCGCTGCGAGCCGCGCACGGCGTTAAGCGCCTGAAGGATAGTCTCCGGCGTCAGGCCGAAGCCGCGCAACCGAGCGGCTTCCGGGCCGGAGGCGAGCGCAAGGAAGATGTGCTCGGTGGAGACGTACTCATCCTTCATGCTCGCCGCTTGGCGCTCGGCTGCAGATAGGACGTTGGCGGCGGCCTTTGACAGGCCTGGGGCAGAAGCGGCCTCGCCGTGCACCTGCGGGCGGCGGGCAAGATCCTTCTCAAGATCCTCGGCCAGCAAGCCGGTGCTGCCTGCGAGGCGCGTGACGATGGCTCCTACCACACCCTCGGGCTGGCGCACCAGGGCGAACAGAAGGTGGAGCGGCTCGATCGCTGCGTGCCCGCCCTCCTGGGCCAGTCGCTGTGCGTCGAGGATGGCCTGCTGGGCCTTGTCGGTGTACTTATCGAGGTTCATGTGCAGCTCCTCAGACCGCAGGCGTTGGCAGGCATCTCCAACCGTGGCGGTCAGAATCCGCGCCCTATCGCCCGCTCAGGTCCGATGGTGACCCTACTCTAGCCACCGGGTGTTGGAGGCGCATCGGAAGGGCATTAGACGCGAATCAACGCCCCCGTTAACGGTCCTCCTAGACACTGCTGACCGGTGTCTGATGCGCCCCGCTTAGCATCGCGCCATAAGACTGAAACCGAATCGGTGATTCCGGAGGACACAATGACCAGTTACTACCTTACTCACCCGATGCACTTCCACCGAACCTACGGCTACGCCCCGATAGGTTTCAACGGGGGGCGCCGGATGCCCGTTGACGTCTCTAGTGACGAGGACGCCTACGTGATCCGGGCGGCCGTTCCCGGGCTCAAGCCCGACGAGGTCGAGATCCAGATCCATGACGACATCGTCCTGCTGCGCGGCACGTCCAAGGCCGAAGAGGCTGAGGGGCGCGAGTACCTGATGCGCGAACTGTGCCCGGCGGATTTCGAGCGCCGCCTGCAGCTTCCCGAAGCCGTCAACGCCGCCAAGGCCGAGGCGACGATCGAGAACGGCTTGCTGACATTGCGGCTCCCGTTCGCTGAGGAAGCCAAGCCCAAGACGATCAAAGTCCGGGCTGGCTGACGAGGGTGACCTCATCCTGTACAATGGGCGGCGTAAGCCGCTCATTGTCTTTGGTCTGAAACCATGTTTCCCCTGCGCGATGCTGTACGCCCCCGATCACGGCCCTATGTCACCTGGGGGCTGATCCTGTTCAGCCTGGCAGCGTTTGCGCTGTCGGCTCTGGTCCGGCCGGCGGCGTTTGAGAGCTTGGTCTTGGAGTATGGTCTTGTGCCGGCGCGGCTCTCGTACGCGAACCCCGCAAGTTGGCTGACGCTGGTCACATCCATCTTCCTGCACGGCGGATGGTTCCACGTCATCAGCAACCTGTGGACGCTCTTCATCTTTGGCGACAACGTGGAAGACCGGATGGGGCACTTCCGCTTCCTGGCCTTCTATCTGGTCTCAGGTGTGGTTGCCGGATTGGCGCACGTGTTGCTCGCCCCGACCTCAGCGCTGCCTACCATTGGCGCTAGCGGTGCCATCGCTGGCGTGCTGGGTGCCTACTTCGTGCTCTACCCATCGGCTCGCGTGCTCACCTTGGTTCCGCTGATCTTCATCCCGTGGCTGGTCGAGATCCCGGCGTTCATCTATCTGGGCATCTGGTTCCTTTCCCAGCTGTCTTCGGTCCTGCTCAACCTCGGGGCGGCGGGCGATTTCGGCGGGATTGCCTGGTGGGCCCACATTGGTGGGTTTGCCTTCGGTGCGCTAGCCGTGTTGTTGATCATGCCGCGGCTTCGAAAGCCACCGGCGATGTCCTATCAGCTGGAAGATCCATTCCGCGACAACTACTGAAAGAGGAGCCTGACAATGACCGAGTCAACGCCCACCCCGTCTGCACCCACCCCGCCTGCGCCCACTCCCTCTGCGCCGCCTGTGCCCCCTGTCAAACAGCCTGCCCCCAAGTCTCGCTGGGCGCCATGGAAGGCACGCGTGCTGCGCTGGACGACGGGCCTGCTGGCGGTCTTTGCGCTGGGGCTCGTCGCGACATGGCTGGTGCAGGTGCAGCCGCTGCGGCAGCAAGTTGCAGCGCTCGAGCAGGAGCGGGAGTCGCTCCAGGCGAGCGTGGCGGACCTGCAAGCGGAGACTGTCCGGCTGGAGGGTGTGGATGCCGAGAACGCCGCCCTCAAGGCGACGAAGGCCGAGTTGGAGCAGGACTCCGCCCTGCTGATGGCAAAGGTCGGCACGGTGCAGGCGCAGTTCGTCCTGGCCTCCGGCGGGGATGCCGCGGAAGCTGCTGAGGCGCTATCGAATGCTGACGACCAGCTTGAGATCCTCGAGAAGGCTCTGGCCGGGAAGCAGCAAGAGAGTGTGCGGGCACTGCGCTACCGCTTGGCGATGGCTGCAGAGGAGGTCGAGAGCGATTCGTTCGCCGCCCAGCGGGATCTGGAGGTGCTGGCGAACGGGCTCGAGACGATGGAGCAAGAACTGTTCGGTGGATAGCCTGCTTCTCGGCCGCAGGGGTTCACATCGACCCGGCGCGGATCACCGCGCCGGGTTTGCTTGCAGGAGGAGCATGACGCTGCCGGCGAGTCCTCGGCAGGCAGTGGAGGCTATGGACGCGCCGCGACCGTTAGCGTGAGATCGGTCCGCTCTCCCTCGCGCTCCACCGTCACAACGATCTTCTGTCCCACCTGGGTGCTGCTGACCAGGTAGGAGATCAGATCATTGAAAGTCTCGAGCGGGTGACCGTCTATGGCGACGATCAGGTCGCCGCCCGGGAGCAGGTCGCTGCTTTCGCAGCTGCCAGCACCGCGCATGCCCGCCTGGTCGGCGGGTCCGCCGTCGGTCACGCAGGTGACGTAGATCCCGACGGTGTCGGCCGGGAGATCAAGCTGCTCCAGCGTGGTCAGGTTGAGCGTGCTCTCGCTCAAGCTGGAGATGCCAAGATATGGATAGTCGTAGTGTCCGGTCTCGATCAACGACGGCACGACGCGCTTGACGATGTTGATCGGGATGGCGAAGCCAACACCCGAGTTGGCGGCGTCCCCTGACACGGTGTAGGACTCGGTGCGGATGGAGCGGTTGACACCGATGACCTCGCCGCGCAGGTTGATCAGCGGGCCGCCGGAGTTGCCGGGGTTGATCGCGGCATCTGTCTGGATGATGTCGCCGGAGGTGAAGGGCTGGCCGCCCGGTGAGGCGCGCTCAGAGTCCAGCGTGCGCCCGATGGCAGAAACGATTCCGCTGGTCATTGTGCCCGACAGCCCGAAGGGATTGCCGATGGCGAAGACCGTCTCGCCCACCCGCACCAGATCGGAGTTGCCGAGGGGCAGGGGGATGAGTTGACCTGCCGACACGTCCACCTTGAGCACAGCTAGGTCGGAGTCGAGATCGGTACCAAGGACCTGAGCCCAGACGCGCATGCCGGACGGGAAATCCACCTCGATCGTCTCGGCATCGGCCACGACGTGCTGGTTGGTGACGATGTGTCCTTGGGTGTCGATGACGAAACCGCTGCCCTGGCCGATGGGCACGGTCGTACCTTGAGTCCCGCCAGTGCTGGCGAATGTCCAGATGGTGACCACACCCGGGTCGACCTGCTGGTATAGCGCCACTAAGTCGGCCGCGGCGCCCGCTTGGCCGGATGGAGCCGGGGAGGACGGCGCGGCGGCAGGAGTTGCAGGGCTGACCGCGGACTCGAGTGTCGGCACGACCTGCAGGACCGTTGGGGTCGCGGACGCGACCACACATGCCAGCGATGCAAGGAGCAGGGCGGCCAGGGGGAGAACACCAGCACGTTTCATGTCTACCTCGATCGGCGGGATCCGGATGCGTGTCCGTTCCCGGCTAGTGTTTGTGGAGCTTGGAAAGGCGGGTGACCAGTTCGCGTTCCTCTGCCGACAGTTTCGTGGGCAAAGTGACTTGCAGGCGGGCGAACAGATCGCCGTGTGTGGAGGGGTGGTGCAGCTGGGGCATGCCGCGGCCTTTCAGGCGGAAGGTCTGTCCTGGCTGGCTACCCGCCGGCACTGTCAGCACGACATCGCCGGACTGCGTGGGAACCTTGACTTCGCCTCCCAGCAGCGCCGTGTAGAGATCGGTCGACGCCTCGACGACCAAGTCGTCCCCCTGGCGTTCGAAGCGCGCATCAGGTTCGACCTCAACGACCAGGTACAGATCGCCTGCCTGCGATTGACCGCCGGCCCCCTGGCCGCTCAGGCGGACGCGCGTTCCGCTTTGAGCTCCCGGCGGGATGCTCACGTCCAAGTGCTTGCCGCCGCGGTCAAAGGTTCGGCGTGCGCCGTGGTATGCCTCGGACAAGCTGATGCTCACGTGCTGCTCAAGATCGCGGCCGCGGCGGGCGGTCTGCGTACGGGTGCCCATCCCGCCGAACATGGTCTGGAAGAACTCAGAGAAACCAGCGCCGAAGAGATCTCCGAGGTCGCCGACGTCAACGCGCACGCCGCCCTGGCCGCCGGTCCACTGCGACCAGTCGAACCCGCCCGGGGCGCCGCCCCTCCGCTCCCATTCCTGGTAGGACGACCCGAGCTGATCGTACTTGGCGCGCTTGGAGGGATCGCCGAGGACCTCGTAGGCCTCGTTGATCTCCTTGAAGCGCTCCTCGGCCCGGGCGTCACCGGGGTTCTTGTCCGGGTGATACTGGACGGCCAGCTTGCGGTAGGCGCGCTTGATATCTTTTTCGGCGGCGTTGCGTTCGACGCCGAGGATCTTGTAGTAGTTCTTGTATTCCATGGGCCTCTCGATCTGCCTCGGATTCTATGTTCGCCACGCGACATGCGTCAAGGTGAGGGGAAGAGGTCTCATCCGGCTCTCACCTCGCTTGCCCTTGGGCGGCGCTTCGGCTTCCGTGCTATCATAATCGCATGATGCCGAACGCGCAGCGCGGCCGGGTGCTGGTGGTGGACGATGACCCGGACCTCCTCGATCTGCTAGCCCGCCAGGTGTTGCAGCCGCTGGGCTACCTGGTGCAGACGGCGGATGACGGCGGCGCGGCGATCCAGCACGCCCTCAACTTCGCCCCCGATCTGATTGTCGCCAGCCTGACCCTGCCGGGCCTGAGCGCGAAGGACCTGCTGGTGGCCATGCGGTCGCAGGGCATGGAAGTGCCGATGCTGGTCACAGCGCCGGAGGGGATGGAGGCAGCCGCCATTCAGGCCTTCCGGCTGGGTGCGCGCGACTACCTGGTCAAACCCCTGCGCGAAGCCGAGGTCGTCTCGGCCGTTGAACGAGCCCTCGGCGAGGTCCGCCTGCGCAGTGAGAGGGGCCAGCTGGCCGAGCAGCTGGCCGAGAGCAACCGGGAACTTGAGCGCCGGGTGCGAGAGCTGACCACGCTGTACGGGATCGGCAAGGCGGTTACCTCGACCACCAACCAGTCCCAGCTGTTCGCCAAGCTGGTTGACAGCAGCCTGTACGTGACCGAGGCCGACATCGGCTGGGTGCTGCTGGTCGACGACCGGTCGAAGCAGCTGGTGTTGCGCGCCCAACGCAACCTGCCGCCGGCCGTGGCGGCCCAGCTTCACCACCCGTGGGACGACGGCGTGAGCTCGCTGGTTATGCTCTCGGGCGAGACGCTGAACATCTACGGCGAGGGGCTGACCAAGTTCAAGATGGCGCGCTTCGGCAAGGCGGCGCTGATCGCGCCGATCAAGGTGCGGGACCAGCCAATTGGGGTGATCAGCGTCGCGCGGCAGGAACACCGTCCGTTCAGCGAGCGCAGCCAGGCGATGCTCGAAGCCGTGGCGGATTACGCTTCCATCTCGCTGGTCAATGCTCGACTGTTCGGGGCGCTGGAGGACCGCGCCCGGCGCCTGCAGAAAGCGATCGAAGATGCCCAGACCGGCGCGCCGGTCAGCAGCGAAATGCTTGGACTCATTGACCGCCGACTGCGCCACATCCAGGGGGAAGTGGCCCACCTGTTGACCGTTGTTCAGGAACCCGGGCTGCGCGCCCCGCTGGAAGCCATCGGACACGACCTCGAAAGCGTCCTCAATCAGATGGGCAAGCCGCCCGCGCGTCCGGCCTAGTCCGGAAGCTCACGGAAGTACCATATCGGCGGAACCCCCGGGCGTGGTAGTGTTCAGAGCGTGATTGCGGCGGCTCCGGCCCGCCGTCCTCTGGGGTAGTATGGGCGAAACCATCCTGATTGCCGACGACTCAGCTGAGATCCGCAAGTTCCTCGAACAGACCGTCCTCATGCCTGCCGGGTATACGGTGTACTCCGTCGGCGACGGTATGTCAGCGCTGACGCTGATCCGCGAGCTGCGGCCCGACGTTGTCTTGGCCGACCAACACATGCCGAGCCTCAAGGGCCTGGACCTGATCCGCCGGGTCAAGCGCGATCTCCCCATGTTACCCATGATCCTGATGACGGCTGAAGGCTCGGAGGCGCTCGCGGTCGATGCGATGCGCGCCGGCGCGGTCGACTACCTGGTGAAGCCATTCGATGCAGAACACCTGCTAGCGGCTGTTGGGCGTGCCCTGGCGGCCGCGCGGCGTGGTACGGACGTGCTCAAAGCCCAGGCTGAGGCGCGCGCCGGAGCACAGTCCCTCGAGCACCAACTGCACGAACTCGAGGCCCTGGCGCACATCGGACGTACCGTCACCGCCATGCTCGACCTGGATCAGGTGCTGACCACGGTCGTCGAATCCGCTGTTGGCCTGACCGAGGCCGAGGAAGGCAGCCTGCTGCTCCTCGACGAGGAAAGCGGCGAGCTGACCATGCGGGCATCGATGAACTTCGACGACGAGTTCGCCCGGACCTTCCGGCTCAGGGTGGAGGACTCGCTGGCCGGACAGGTGATCGCCACGGGCCAGCCGGTGATCCTGGATGAGGGCGCCCCCCAGAAGATCAAGACCTCCTACCTGGTGCACTCGCTGCTGTACGTTCCGCTGCGCGCTCGCGGGCGGACGATCGGCGTGCTGGGCGTGGACAACCGTAAGGCCGGACGCACGCTGACCAAGGAAGACATGACCGTCGTGATGGCGATGGCCGATTATGCTGCCATCGCCATTGAGAACGCCCGCCTGTTCAACCGCTCCGAATCGGAACGAGTCCAGCTGGAGACGATCCTGGCGCAAACAGAAGATGGCGTGATCGTCGTGGACGCGGAAAACCGCCTGTTGCTGATCAACCGGTCGGCAGCGGAGGCCCTGGAGGCGCATGAGCCTCTTGTGGGGCGCTCGCTGGTGGAAACGCTTGAGCATCCGCAGGTCCTGGCGCTGCTGCGGGCACCAGGAAACGCGCCGCGGCGGGAGGAGATCGAGCTGAAGGACGGCCGCGTGGTCAACGCTCAGCGAACGCCGATCGAGGGCGTGGGCCAGGCACTGGTGATGCAGGACATCACGCATCTCAAGGAGCTCGATCGGATCAAGTCGGAGTTTGTCACCACGGTCTCCCACGATCTGCGATCGCCGCTGACTGCCATCCTTGGCTATGTGGAGTTGATTGACCGGACGGGCCCGATCAACGATCAGCAGCGTGAGTTCATCCGGCGGGTGGGCTCGAGCGTGGAGCAGATCACGGCGCTGATCTCGGACCTGCTGGACCTGGGTCGCATCGAGGCCGGGCTGGACAGCGCGCGCGAGAACACGCCGTTGACGGTCCTGGCGCGCTATGCCGTTGAGACGCTGCGCAACACCGCGGACATGCGGAAGGTGACGCTGGAGGTGAACCTGCCTGAGGATCTGCCACTGGTCAACGGCGATCCGATCCGGCTGCGGCAGATGATCGGCAACCTGCTGGACAATGCCGTCAAGTACACGCCGGCCGGGGGTCATGTGGGAATCGAGGCCGTTGCAGAAGCGGACCAGGTGATCCTGCGCATAACAGACACCGGCCCGGGGATCTCTCCTGCCGATCAGCCCTATCTGTTTGACAAGTTCTTCCGCGCTTCCAACGCGCCGGATGACGTCTCCGGCACGGGCCTGGGATTGTCGATCGTCAAGTCCATCGTGGACAGCCACAATGGCCGCATCTGGGTAGATTCTGCGCTGGGCAAGGGCTCGCGCTTCACCGTCGTGCTGCCGGCGGTTGCCCCCTGAGCGGGCCTACGAAGAAGGAGACGTTCTGACCTCTGGCCCTGAAGGCACAGGAGCCTGGGGATGCACAACGCGCTGCTAGCTGCAGCGCGTTGGGGTTAATGGCGCCTCCCCCGGGGCGGTGAGGGGGTAACCCGGGGGAGGCCTTCGCCAAAGGAGGAGACAGCGATGAGCGTAGGGGTGCCCCGTCTCACGTCTCCGGTCGCCATAGTACAATTCATCACTAGGGACCTCCAATGCTGAAGGTCATTCGGCGTATGTGACGTCCTTCACATACGGATTATGTTCAGTTCCGGCATAACGTGCACAGAGACACGTGCCATTGAGAGTTGCACGATCCCCTCGAGTGACATGAGCCCTGAGACCGATCTGCGCAGGAGACTGAGACGCCTCAACCGACGGCCACCCTCGGTGGCCCCGACGGTGATACCTCGCGAGGCATCGGCTGGAACTCTGGACGGTGAGGAGATCGCCACGCCGGTTGGGACTGCATACCGGATGCAGCGTTCGTTCCCATTGGACCACCAACATGGACCGGGGCGCCTGTCTGACCTGCTGGTGTACGACTCGGTCCTTGTCTCGGAAGTAGCCCGCCAGCCCGCGCTGGCCCAGGCCAGTATGGAGGGCCTGCTCTTCCTGGATACCGAGACGACCGGTCTCGCGGGAGGGGCGGGGACGCTGGCCTTCCTGGTGGGAGTGGGGACGTTCACGGCGGAGGGATTCCGCCTGCGCCAGTATTTCCTGCGCGATCCTGCCGATGAAGCCGCGATGCTGCATGCTTTGCTGGAAGACCTGGACCTCGCCTCAGGCCTGGTGACCTTCAACGGCCAGGCGTTCGACCTGCCCCTCCTCGAATCGCGCTACATCATTGGCCTGCGGCAGCGGCGCGGCCTGCTGACAGTGCCGCACCTTGATCTGCTGCATCCGTCCCGCAGGTTGTGGTCGCGCGCCCTGCCGGACTGCGCGATGGGAACCATTGAGCAGCATGTCCTTCACTTGCACCGAAGCGAAGACGACATTCCCGGTGCGTTGATCCCCGCCCTGTATCTCGAATACCTCAGGACGGGCGCCATTGGGGGCATGCAGCGCGTGATCTATCACAACACTATGGATGTGTTGTCGCTGGTGGGTGTGGCGACCCAAGTGCTTGGGCGGCACTCCCAGGCAGACCCGGCCCAACTTACTGCCTCGGAAGCCCTGGCAGTCGGACGATGGCACCAGCGGGCGGGGCGGGTTGATCCGGCCGAGCATGCCCTGCGCTCGGCGGTTGACTCCTCCGAGGGCGATCTGCGTCTGGAGGCGCTGAGGCGTCTGACCGAGTATTTGAAGCGCGGCGGCCGAGCGGCAGAGGCGCTGTCCGCGTGGGCGGAGTGGCATGACCGCGCGCCGGCCGATCCCACTCCGTGCCTTGAGCTTGCCAAGTACTTCGAATGGGATGCGCGCGACGTGGATCAGGCGTTGTACTGGAGTGAGGAAGCCCAGGTGGCGCTTACTCACTGGCCGGCGGACTGGCGGCGGGATGAGGTTGCGGCGCGCCTCGCGCACAGGCTTGAGCGGCTGCGGGCGAAGCGGTCTACGCTCTCGGGGGAGCCACGCCGGGCCGCGCTGGCCTAAGACTGCGCGGGTGCAGTCGCTGCGTTGAGTTCCTTGCGCACGGTCTGGTAGAGGTGCTCAGCCTTAAGCTCGTGCAGCGTATAGCACGGGCCGCCCAGGTGATCGGCCAGCGCGCGCGCTAGGCCCTGGTCAAACGCGGCGTGCTCCATGTTGATCACCACGTTGCGCACGTCATGCGCCCGCAGCAAGTCGGCGACCTGATGGGCCTCTTCCTGGGGGGGCAGGCTGCTCATGGCGACGTTCCCTGCACCGTCGGTCAGGAGGATCATCAACGGCTGCACGTCGGGGTGCACGATCTTTTCCTGCTGTAGCGTCTCGAGCGCCAGTTGCAGGCCGGCCGAGAGCGGTGTCTTGCCGCCGACGGGGATATCCGCCAGGGCGCGCTGAGCGAGCTGCACTGAATTGGTCGGGGGCAGGACCGTCAGGGCGCGATCCTTCTGGAAGACAATCAGGCCGACACGGTCGCGGCGCTGATAGGCATCGGTGAGCAGCGAGAGGATGGCCCCCTTGGTCGCCGACATGCGTTCTGCAACGGCCATCGACCACGATGCGTCGACGACGAACAGGATCAGGTTGGCGGCCTTGCGTACCCGGACCTTGCGCTGCAGGTCGGAGCGCTCGATGGCGAAGGCCACGCGCCGGCGCTGATCCTGGCGGCGGATCTGATACGGCGCGGCTGCCCTCAGCGTGGCGTCGAAGGCGATATCGGACGTGGCTCCGTCGGCAGGGCGGGCAGTGATGTAACGCCCGCGCTTGCGATCGGTGTGGGTCTGGGTGCGGCGGCCGCCCAGGCGGCGAGTCATGCGATCGAGCTGCCCCTCCAGCCGGCGCGGCTGAAAGGACTCGCCAGTCTTGACCTTCTCGCCGCCCTCCCACCAGTTGGACTGCAGTGAGTCCAACGGTGACGGCGCCGCCGGCTCGGCCAGGCCGCGGCGCTGCTCGGCTTCGGTTGCCTCGCGGGCTACGCCACGCGGTTCACCTTTTTTTTTATCGGCAGGTGTGTCTTCGGAGGCTGGCTCCGACTCGCTGGCGGCGCCGACCTGGGCCTGCACTTGGTCGATGCGGGCCTGCAAGTCCTCCAGGCTGACCTCGGACTGGTGGAACGGTCCCCGTCGCAGGCGGTGGGGGAGAGCAAGTTCGGCGGCCAGAGCGATGTCGAGATCTTTGATGGCCGTTCGACCCTCAAAGGCCGCCTGCGCCCGCGCCGCCTTCAGGATCACCAGGTCGGCACGGTGGCCGTCCACCTGAAGCGAGGAAGTCAGCGCGGCAATGGACAGCAGATCGCGCTTGCTGTAAGTCACGCGGTCAATCAAACGGCGTGCGGCTTCGATCTGGCGAGAGAGAGCTTCTTCCTGTGGTAGCCACTGGGTGCGGAAGCCCTCGGGGTCGGCCTCAAAGGCCAGGTTGCGTTCGATGATCGCCACGCGGTCTGCCAGTGCATTGATGCCCCGGATGTCGACCGACAGGGCGAAGCGGTCGAGCAGCTGGGGCCGTAGGTCGCCCTCCTCGGGATTCATGGTTCCGACCAGGATGTAGCTTGACCTCGTCGATGTAGAGCAAGCCGCGGTTGGCGGCGGCGAGGACGCCGGGCTCAAAGCGGCGCTCGCCGCGCTTGATGGCCGCCTCGATGTCCAGCGTTCCCACGACGCGGTCCTCGGTGGCCGAGACAGGCAGATCGACGAAGGACGTGCGCCGCATCTTGGTGGGGAGGTTTTCGCCGGAGGCGGCGCGCTCCCGGCATTCGGTGCACCACGTGGTCGGCTGATCCGGGTCGCACCCGAAACGGCAGTCTGCCACGACCTGGACTTCCGGAAGCAGAGCCGCTAGGGCGCGCGCCGCGGTGGACTTGGCGGTGCCGCGCTCGCCGCGAATCAGGACGCCGCCGATGCGCGGGTTGACCGCGTTGAGCAACAGGGCGCGGCGCATTCGCTCTTGGCCTACAACGGCGGTGAACGGGTAAACCGCGCTCATCGGGGACTCCGCAGGCATTATACCGCGCCGAGGAAGGTGCGCGGCTGCACGGGACACGGACGCGCGACTCAATCGACATAGCAGCCGTCGGTCTTTCGCCGTCCGTTGTCAAGACCGCGGTCTACCCTTATAATCCCTCTCATCCTGATCCGGAAAAGGCGTTGTTCATGGAGCAAAATCCGCAGACCATCGGGTCCGAGCCCGGCCAGCCCAAGGAAGAAGGGGCGCCGGAGGTGCATCCGATGGACGCACTCCTTGGTGGGGAGTCGCTAGACATGGAAACCCCCCGCCGGGGCGAAATCCGTCGTGGCACGATCGCCCGCATATCCGACGGGGATGTCCTGGTGGACATCGGGGCGAAATCGGAGGGGATCATTCCGGCGCGTGAGCTTGAGCAGCTTCCGCCTGAGACGCGCGAGGCTCTGCAAGTGGGGTCGGAGATCAGCGTCTACGTCATCCGCGTCGGCGGAGGAGAGGACGGGCTGGTTCTCTCGTTGGCCCGGGCGGAAGAGGAGCAGGACTGGTCGGAAGCCGAGCGCCTGTTGGAAAGCCAGGACACGCTGAACGGAGAGGTGGCCGGCTACAACAAGGGAGGCCTGATCGTCAAGCTCGGCCACCTGCGCGGCTTCATCCCCGCCTCGCAGGTCAGCCTGTCGCGGCGCAGACGGTCGGAGGGCGAGACACCCGACAAGCGCTGGGGCAAGATGGTCGGCGAGCCGATCGTGGCCAAGGTGATTGAAGTCGATCGGAAACGCAACCGGCTGATCCTCTCGGAGCGTGCGGCGGCGCGCGAGGCGCGCAAGGTGCTCAAGGAGCACCTGATCACCGAGCTCCAGCCGGGCGAGATCCGCAGCGGTCACGTCATCAGCCTGGCCGACTTTGGCGCCTTCGTCGACATTGGCGGAGCGGACGGCCTGGTGCACCTGTCAGAGATCTCCTGGCGGAGGATCGCCCACCCGAAGGACGTGCTCAAGGTCGGGCAGGAAGTCCAGGTCAAGGTCCTCGGTGTGGATGCCGAGCGCAAGCGCATCAGCCTGTCGATGCGCGAGCTGGAACCGGATCCCTGGCAGACGATTGCCGAGCAGTTCAGGGAAGGACAGCTGGTGGAAGGCCAGATTACCAAGCTGACCAAGTTCGGGGCGTTCGCCAGCCTCAAGGGCATGGAGGCGTACGAGATCGAAGGCCTGATCCACATCTCGGAGCTCTCGGACCGCCGGGTCGAACACCCGCGCGAAGTGCTCGAGGAAGGCCAGGTTGTCTCGCTGCGCGTGATCAAGCTGGATCAGGAACGACGGCGGATCGGGCTGAGCCTGAAGCGCGTCGACTCGCCCGAGTATGCTGAGATGGACTGGCAGACGGCCATGCGTGATCGGAGCGACGAGGCACCTCGCCCGGCCCCGGAGGCCGTCGAGGACTTTGACGCAGATCTGGAAGCAGAGACCCCGCCGGAGGCGGCGGAGCCACCTGCTCCAACGGATGAGAATCCGCCGGCGGAGAAGTAAGCGCCGAGGCCGGGCCCTGGGGCCCGGCCCTCTTTTTCCTACACAACGCTAACGTATCCGTCGGGCAATCGGCGGGCGTTGTTTGGTAGAATGAGACAGGTTCGGGACGAATTGGCCGCCCGCAGAGGAGGGCCGTAACGTGGCCGACAAGATGGAGCGTTTTACGCAGCGTGCCCGGCGCGTGCTGAGCCTGGCGCACGAAGAAGCGGAGCGCATGCACCACAACTACATCGGCACGGAACACCTACTGCTCGGTCTGATGCGCGAGGAGGGCGGCGTGGCCGGCCGCGTGCTGCGCGAGCTGGGGCTGGACACCGCGCGGGTCAAGGAGATGGTGGAGCGGCTGACCGGCATCGGGAGGCAAGCCAGCCTCAACGTCGAGCTCTCGCCCGGGACGGAGCAGATTCTCCAGTACGCGATTGAAGAAGCGCGCCGCATGGGCCATCACTACATTGGCACCGAGCATCTGCTGCTCGGGCTTGTTCGGCAGGGAGAGGGTGTCGGTCTTGAGGTCCTGCGCCGGCTGGGAATCGCCCCCGAGCAGGTCCGCCGGCAGACGCGCCGCGTGCTGCAGGAAAGCCCGGTCCAGCCCTCGCAGAATGAGGCGCTGGGTACCGCGTCCTCACGCTCGAAGGACAAGGAGAAAGAGGCCAAGACGCCTCTGGTGGACCAGCTGGCGACTGACCTGACCGCGCTGGCTGAGGAGAACAAGCTCGATCCGGTGATCGGCCGCCAGATGGAAATCGAGCGAGTGATCCAGATCTTGGCGCGGAGGACGAAGAACAATCCAGCGCTCATCGGCGAGCCGGGCGTTGGGAAGACGGCCATTGTGGAAGGCCTGGCGCAGCGGATTGTTGCCGGCGAGACGCCGGAGCCGCTGCTCGGCAAGCGCGTCCTCCAGCTCGACGTCGGGTCGCTGGTGGCGGGCACGATGTACCGCGGCCAATTCGAGGAACGGTTGAAGCGCGTGATCGATGAGCTCAAGTCGGCGCATGCCATCCTGTTCATCGATGAGGTCCATATGCTGGTGGGCGCCGGTTCGGCGGGATCGTCGGTGGATGCCGCCAACATCCTCAAGCCGGCGCTGTCGCGCGGCGAGCTGCAGGTCATCGGCGCCACAACCCTGGACGAGTACCGCAAGCATATTGAGAGCGACGCCGCCCTCGAGCGGCGCTTCCAGCCAGTGACGGTGGAGGAACCGTCCGTCGAGGAGACGATTCAGATCCTGCACGGTGTGCGCAAACCGTACGAGGATCACCACAAGCTGATCATCACCGACGAAGCCCTCGAGGCGGCCGCGTTGCTATCATCGCGCTACGTCAGCGAACGCTTCCTGCCGGACAAGGCCATCGACCTGATCGATGAGACCTCGTCACGGGTTCGGATGTACAAGAGCCCGGCGGCCAAGACGATGCGCCAGACGCTGGACGAGCTAAAGGCCACGCGCAAGGCGCACACGCAGGCGGTAGAGGAATCGCGTATCGACGATGCACAGGAACTGATGAGGGGCCTGGCCGGCCTGGAGGACAAGCTCAACCGGCTGCGCACCGTGTGGGAGCGGAGCGAGGACAGCCCGAAGGTGACGGCGGAAGACATCGCCGAGGTCGTTTCGATGTGGACCGGCATTCCTGTGACGCAGATCGCGCAGGAGGAATCGGTCCGCCTGCTGCTGATGGAGAAGGCGCTTCACGAACGCATCGTCGGGCAGGACGAGGCGATTGAGTTGATCTCGAAGGCCGTGCGCCGGGCGCGAGCGGGCCTCAAGGACCCCCGGCGGCCCATCGGCTCGTTCATGTTCCTCGGGCCGACCGGCGTCGGGAAGACCGAGCTCACCAAGGCGCTGGCGGAGTTCATCTTCGGCACCGAAGATGCGCTGGTGCAGATCGACATGTCCGAGTTCATGGAGCGGCACACCGTCAGCCGGCTGGTGGGTGCGCCTCCCGGGTACGTCGGCTATGAGGATGCCGGCCAGCTGACCGAAGCGCTGCGGCGGCGGCCGTACTCGATCGTTGTCTTCGATGAGGTCGAGAAGGCCCATCCCGAGGCGCACAACATGCTGCTGCAGATCATGGAGGAAGGGCATCTCTCGGACGCTCGCGGGCGGAAGGTTGACTTCCGTAATGCGATCATCGTCATGACCTCCAACGTCGGTGCCGAGGAGATTCGCAAGACCACGCAGCTGGGATTCGCTGTGCCGCGGGACGATGCCTCCGAGCAGCGGCTGGCCTATGACGACATGCGCAAGACGCTCACCGAAGCGCTGCGTAAGGTCTTCCGGCCGGAATTCCTCAACCGGGTGGATGCGACCGTTGTCTTCCACGCGCTGACCCGCGAGCAGATCGCCGAGATCGTCGACCTGGAGCTGGCCAAGGTGGGCCAGCGACTACGCGATCATGCCATCCAACTGCGGGCGTCGCCCGAGGCGCGTCAGCTTCTGGCGGATCTGGGGTATGACCCGGAGATGGGCGCGCGGCCGCTCAAGCGTGTCATCCAGAACAAGGTGGAAGACCGGCTGTCCGACGCCCTCCTCTCGGGTGAGTTCAAGCATGGGGACAGGGTGCTGGTGGACGCCGTCGACGGGGAAGTGGTCCTGCGCCTCGATGAGGTGGAGCCGGAGGGCGAGGCGCAAGCGGCGGTTTCGGGCAGCGACGCCTGACTCTGTCAGTTCCTGCCGCGTTGGCCATGGGCGACCCACCGGGTCGCCCATGCTTCTTGTTCCAGCAATGATGCACGGCGTTCCGCCCGTCCTATAATGGGACATGAGTGTGAGGGGATTGCGATGCGTGTGCGTTTGCCATTGTTCGGCGTGCTGATCGCGGCGCTTGGAGCAGTTGTGACCGCGTGCGCCTCAGCGACGCCTGTCCCGGCCGGGGCGGACACCGTGGCGGCTGAAGAGACGCTGTCATCATTCCTAAGCATGCTCTCCGCCGGCGACTACGCGCAGGCCGCCGCACTGTATGCGGGGCCGCTGGATTCCTTGCAGGCCTGGAACCCCGAAATCGACGCGCAAGACGTCGGCGGGCTCATCGGCTATGGCTGCGAGTCTCGCCTGCTGCAATGTCTGTCGGTGCGTTCGATCGCCCTGGTCGAGACTCCGCCCGGCGAGGAGATGGTGTTCAGCGTCGAGTTCAGCCTCTCGGATGGGACGCTGTTCGTCCGCGGCCCGTGCTGCGGGGCGACGTCGACGGAGATGCCGGATCAGTCGACCTTCACCTTCCGAGTGCAACCGAAGGCGGGCGGGGGTTACGCCGTCCTCGACCTGCCGCCGTACGTCCCCTGACGCTGGCCCGGGAGAATTCGATATGCCACCTCGCGTGCGAGTGCAGTATGTCTGCCAGCAGTGCGGCCGCACGGCGGCCAAGGAGCTGGGGCGCTGCCCACAATGTGGCGCGTGGAACAGCATGGTCGGGGAGTCCGTCGCCCCGGCCAAACCCCGCCGGGCGGCACCCGCCCGGGGAGGCGGACGCCCGCCGCAGAGGATGTCCGATATCGAGGGCGACGCTGAGGAGCGGCTGCCTCTCCCGATCGAGGAGTTCTCGCGGGTGCTGGGGGGCGGCATCGTGCCGGCCTCAGTGGTCCTGGTGGGAGGCGAACCGGGGATCGGAAAGTCCACGCTCCTGCTCCAGGTGGCGGTCGAGATGGCCCGCCACGGACCGGTGCTGTACGTCTCCGGAGAAGAGTCAGAGCGCCAGATCAAGGCCCGGGCACAGCGTCTGTTCGACGCGGAGAGGATCCCCGACGATCTCTTCCTGCTGAGCGAGACCGACCTGGAGGTGATCGTCGGGCACCTGGAAGCGCTTCAGCCTGTAGTGGCAGTGATCGACTCGATTCAGACGGTCTACCTCCCAGCGCTGGACTCGAGCGCCGGCTCCATCACGCAGGTAAGGGATTGCGCTGCACGCCTGCAGGCCGTGGCCAAGGCTGGCGGGGCGGCGATCTTCCTCGTCGGGCATGTGACCAAAGAGGGTGCCATCGCCGGCCCTCGCGTGCTGGAGCACATCGTCGATACCGTACTCTACCTGGAAGGAGATCCCTTCCACGCTTACCGACTGCTCCGGTCGGTGAAGAACCGTTTCGGGGCGACCACCGAGGTCGGCGTGTTTGAGATGGGTGCAGCGGGGATGTCACAGGTGCCGAATCCCTCCGAGGCGTTCCTGGCCGAGCGGGTGGTGAACGCACCGGGTTCGGCCATCGCCGTAACGATGGAGGGCACGCGGCCTTTGCTGGTGGAGGTGCAGGGTCTGACGAGCCCGACGACCTTCGGCCACCCGCGTCGGACGGCTAACGGGGTGGATCCGAACCGACTCTTGCTGACCATGGCGGTGCTGACGCGTCGGGTGGGCATCAGGCTTGCAGAGCAAGATGCCTTTGTCAACGTGGTGGGCGGCCTGCAGGTGGAGGAACCAGCGGCAGACCTAGCCATCGCCGCCGCCGTTGCCTCGTCCTACTGGGATCGTCCGTTGCCGGCGGACCTGGTGCTGATCGGGGAGGTTGGGCTTTCGGGCGAGCTGCGAGCAGTCGGGCAGCTCCCGGCCCGACTCCGCGAGGCTTCCCGGCTGGGATTCCGCCGCGCGATCCTACCGCGCAGCCCGCGTGTGGACAACAGCGGCATTCCTGGCCTTCAAGTGATCGAAGCACGCAGCGTGCGCGAGGCCCTGTCGCTTGCACTACCGCAGGGCGGTGCGACGACTGCAGAATGACTTCTGCGCTCAACGCCCGATTCCATCTGTTCCTTAGACTGCTCATCGGCGACTGAGCCTGGCCCGCGATTTAAGGTGGAGTGCATCCAAGCACGATTCTGGTGCGTGCGAAATGTTCTATGCCATATGTGGGCGTTCGTCGAGTGCAAGGAACGGATGTGGCGCGGTGCGCGCGCGTCGCCTGCGCTCCGCCCGGAAGCAGAGTGCACGCCAGGGTGTCCATGCGCGGAGTCATCGTTAACGTTGGGGCGTCTTAAAACATCGGTTGTTTTTAGGTTCGCGATGACCTTTGGTCTTGAACCGCGGGCGTGTCTTTGCTAGAATGCATTCGTCGCTCGACAAGATGATGGTGCGCTACAATCATTGTCGATCGATGCGGGAAGCCGTCTCCTCGACGGTGGGTCACCACGCAAGGCTATACAGGTTACTGCGGACCGGGCGGGCGGGGATGTCGCCCAAGGGGAATCTGCGTCCCGGTGCCAGGGAGAATCGCATGAACGCGGAGCGACTGTGGCAGGCGGCCCTCGGACAACTCCAGATGGAATTGCCCCGGGCGACGTTTGACACCTGGGTTCGCGACGCGGAACTCCTGGCGTACGAGGATGGCACCTTCATTGTGGGCGTGCAGAACGCCTATGCGCGCGACTGGCTGGAAGACCGGATGCTGTCGACTGTGAAGCGCGTCCTCACCGGGCTGTCGGGTCGGACGGTAGAGGTACGGTTTGTTGTCTGGCAGGGCGAGCCAACGGAAGATGAGCCGACGCCGGCGCTGACGGGGGAGCCCGCGCCGAAGCCCGTGGCCGTCTCGGCCGTGCACATCAACCCGCGCTACACGTTCGAAAGCTTCGTTGTGGGCCCGAGCAACCGCCTGGCGCATGCGGCCAGCATGGCAGTCGCTGAGAATCCCGCCCGCGCCTACAACCCGCTGTTCCTGTACGGAGGCGTCGGTCTGGGAAAGACGCACCTCCTGCACGCCATGGGCAACGCGACCGCCGCACAGGGGCTCCAGGTCCTGTATGTCTCGTCGGAGGACTTCACCAACGACCTGATCAACGCCATCCGCACCCACACCACCGAGGCCTTTCGGGAGCGGTACCGGCGGAGCGACGTCCTGCTGATCGACGACATTCAGTTCATCGCCGGCAAGGAATCGACTCAGGAGGAGTTCTTCCATACCTTCAATGCCCTGCACGGGCAGGACAAGCAGCTGGTGATCTCCTCCGATCGGCCGCCGAAGGCGCTGGTCACGCTGGAGGAACGACTGCGGTCGCGATTCGAGTGGGGCCTGACGGCGGATATCCAGCCGCCTGATCTGGAGACACGCCTGGCCATCCTGCGCTCGAAGGCTGAACGTGCCGGCCGCAGTGTGGAGCCGCAGCACCTGGAACTGATCGCGCGACGCGTGCAGAGCAACATCCGCGAGCTGGAGGGCGCTCTCACCCGCGTCCTGGCCTACTCTGACCTGAGCGACCAGCCTCTCTCCGCGGAGCTGATCGAGATCGCGCTGGCCGACCTGTTGCCCAGGCCCGGAGCGCTGACCGCCGACCGAATCATCGCGGCTGTGGCGGAGCACTTCGACCTGGAGGAGTCGGTTCTCCTGGGTCGCGGTCGCTCGCGCGAGGTCGCCCTGCCGCGCCAGATCGCCATGTACCTGATCCGTGAAGAGACGCAGGCCTCCCTGCCGCGGATCGGCGAGGCCCTCGGCGGGCGCGACCACACCACGGTGATGTACGGCTGTGACAAGATCGGGGAACAACTCGAGACGGATGATGCCATGCGGCGCCAGGTGGCTGCCATTCGCGAGACGCTTTACAGCCGGGTGCGTCCTCCGGCGTGACGGTCTGCTGAGTCGACCAATAGCCCACGAACCGTTCCACGCGGCCCTTGAGGCCGCGTGATGTTTTCTGGGCCAAGGCCCC
>JAPLGR010000188.1 GCA_026390045.1 Chloroflexota bacterium
GCCGGCTTCCCCGGCCACGGCCTTACCCGCCGCAACTCTTGCGCCTCAGCCCTCGCCGACGCCGGAAGAGCACACCCTCACGGTCTTCGCGGCCGCCTCGCTGACGGACGCCATCACGGAGATCGGAACGGCTTTCGAGGCGGCAAATCTAGGGGTCACCGTGGTGCTCAACTTCGCCGGTTCGCAGGCCCTGCGGACGCAGATCGAGGAAGGTGCGGTTGCCGATGTGTTCGCCTCGGCCAACACGAAGGAGATGGACACGCTGGCAACAGCCGGCATAGTCGGTGAAGCGCAACCGTTCGTCAACAACCTGCTGACGATCATTGTGCCCCCCGACAACCCTGCTGGATTGTCGACCCCGCAGGACTTGACGCGTGCCGGGCTCAAGCTCGTCCTGGCGGCCGAGGAAGTGCCGGTCGGCAAGTATGCCCGGCAAGTCCTGGACAAGCTGGATGTGCTCTATGGCACTGGCTATAGGGATGCGGTCCTGGCGAATGTGGTCTCCAACGAGGACAACGTCAAACAGGTCGTCGCCAAGGTCCAGTTGGGTGAAGCGGATGCCGGGATTGTCTACACCTCGGATGTGGTGGCGGCGCCCGAGCTGGTGAGCATCGAGATCCTAGCTGAGCAGAACGTCATCGCCATCTTCCGATTGCCGTCCTGCAGGCGAGTGGCGAGCCCACGCTGGCACAGGCCTTCATTGACTATGTGCTGTCCGATGCGGGGCAGGCAGTGCTCTATGCGTGGGGATTCCGCGCGCCCTGAGGCACCAACCGCGCGTCGGATCCATGATCCGGTAACCTAGCCACGAACATCGAAGGACCAGTGCGACAACCTCTCGCCAGCGCGTCGACCGTCAGCCCACCCGCTCCGCTGCGGCGCCACCCGCTTCGGGGTGCGGGTGCGCTGCTATTCGTCCTGCCGGCAGTGCTGCTACTTGGGCTGTGGCTGATCCCGCTTGCCGCGCTGCTGTTGCGGGGTCTCGGTGCGGGAGCGCTCGACTACTGGGCTGACCCGATGGTCCAGCAGGCGCTGCGGCTCAGCCTGCTGACCAGCACGATCGCCTCGGGCCTTGTGCTGCTGACGGGGACACCACTGGCTTATGCCCTGGCGCGATGGGAATTCCGTGGCCGCGCGGCGCTGGACGTCCTGATCGACCTAACACTGGTTCTCCCGTCAGCGGTCGCCGGCGTGGCGCTGCTGATCGCCTTTGGTCGGTGTGGTCTGCTGGGGCCACTGCTCACCGAGTTGGGAATCTCACTGCCCTTCACAACAGCGGCGGTCGTGATGGCACAGGTCTTCGTTGCCCCCCCCCGTTCTTCGTACGTGCGGCGCGCATCGGCTTCGATGCGATTGATCCACAGCTCGAGGAGGCCGCGACGACCGAGGGTGCGAGCCAGTGGCAGCTCTTTCGCCACGTCATGCTGCCGCTGGCCGGTCGCTCGGTGCTCAGTGGGCTGGTGCTGTGCTGGACGCGCGCTCTGGGGGAATTCGGAGCGACGATCCTCTTCGCGGGCAACATGGCTGGCCGCACGCAGACCATGCCGCTGGCGATCTACCTCGGCTTTGAGCGTGATGTCGGCGTGGCGCTGGCGCTGTCCGTGCTCCTGCTCCTGGTCTCCACGCTGCTGTTGCTGGCGATCCGAAGCCTGGAGCGCAACGCGCTCGAGCGGGGCTGATCCGGCTACTCCTCCGCGGCATGGTACGTTCTCATGGCTCTGCGAGCCTGTTGCCGGCTTCTGACTTGCGTTCACAACCTGCCAAGGTCATGAGAAGTCAGTCCGAGGTTGATCGCCTCCTGTGGGCGCCTGGACTCGCTTGGGGAACGCGAGACCTGAAGCGTCCGTGCCACCGCTTGATAGAATAGTCTCCGTCATGACCAGTGCCGCGCGATCCTTCTGGCCCGCGCGTGGCGCCGTCGGACCAATCCTTCGGATGGAGAGTGAGCCAGGATGAGCGTCCAGGTGTTCTACGGCTCAGCGCGTCAGACGCGGCTTGACGCCTCCGAGACTCTCCCGGCCAAGCTTGATCTCATTCTCGACCGCCTGCACTTGCGTGAGCGGGTGAAGGATGAGACGGTTGTCATCAAGATGCACACCGGCAACAATCTCAACTACTCGACGATCCCGCCAGTGTTTGTGCGCAAGGTTGTGCAGGCCGTGAAAGATGGTGGCGGCAAGCCGTTTGTGGCTGACGTGACCTGGGATGTCGAGGGGGCGGACCTGCGCGGCTACAGCCCGCAGGTGATCGGTTGTCCGGTCTATCCGGTGGCAGGTCCGCACGACAAGTATTTCTATGTTCACGAGCGACCCTTCAAGAACATCCGCGAGTGGAAGGTGGCCGGGCTCATTGAGGACGCCAGCTTGCTCATCAACTTCACCCACGTCAAGGGGCACCCCAGCTGCGGGCTTGGCGGCGCGATCAAGAACCTAGCCCTCGGGTGCATGGTGGGTGAGACACGTGGCGCTATGCACGATACCTGCCAGTTTGACCGCTACTGGTTTGGCGAGTTGTGCCCGGATCCGGCGACGCGGGCGCGGGTGATCGAGTCATGTCCCCATGCCGCGCTGGTCGAGGACAAGCAGCATCCCGGCGAACTGCACCTCCACATTGAGCAGTGCAATCAGTGTGGGCGATGCTTGCGCGTGGCACCGCCTGGCAGTCTCCGCATCGACCCTGTCAATTTCGACGCCTTTCAGGAGGCATGCGCCATCAGCGCAGGAATCACACTGTCAACCTTCGCGGCGGGGAAGATGACTCACCTCAGCCTAGCGACCAACATGACGCCGCTGTGCGACTGCTTCGGCTTCACAACGCTTGCCATCCTGCCCGACGTCGGCATTCTCGGTTCGGATGACGTTCTGGCGCTCGAGCAAGCGACGCTCGACCTTACGGCCGGCCTCCGTTTGATGGAGGAGAACCTGCCGTCCAGTCTCGAGGTCCATGATCGACGCGGACATCCCTTCCAACAGATCCACGGGCCGTTCAAGGATCCCTACCGCGTCATCGAGTACGGTGAGGCTCTCGGGCTGGGGTCAAGGGCGTATGAGCTGGTTGATGTGATGCCGGTGGAGTCGATTGCCCGCGGCCCCATTGGATACGTCCCGGCCCGTTGATGGGAAGCGCGCCTTCGCCGGGATGGTGGGGTACCTCGATCAGAGCAGACGTCGCCAGCGTGCCGTGCCAGGGTCCGCGATTACCTGGTGTGAGACCTTTGTGGCAACTGCAGTACTCACGTCAGTGTAGCCGCCACCGCGAGGCCCACGGGTCGGCGGCTACTCGTCACGCGTGTCGGCGGGGAAGATCGCTCACTGTCTGGCTGCGGTGACGGTGCGTCCCGCGGCCGCGGGTGAGAAGCTCATCAGCGGACTTCACCCGGACAGACCTCGCGGCCGGTGCGGGCCGATTCATGCGCCGCCAGACAGAACTGAAGCACAGCCTTACCCGTCGGGCCGTCCAGACGCGCCTGGCCGCCGTGCCTCAGCTTCTCGATCAGGTCCTGCGTGGCGGCCACGAAGCTGTCGTGCCACTCGACCCCTTCGACCGGGACGGGAGAAGTCTTGCCGTCCTTGAAGAGCATCAACTCCGGTAGATCGACGGTGCGCGCCGTATAGCGGTTGATGAACAGGATCCCCTTCGCCCCGATCACCTCCACGCGATTGTCATCGGCGTAGTAGTCGGAGACGATCCGCATCTCGGGGGTGTGCTCGATGTCCAGCACCCCGTAGCAGCGAGGCGCCACGTGTTTGAACATGACCATCGCCGGAGCGTCGATGCTGGTGCCGGGCGCGACGGTCGTCCTGTCAATCCAGGCATGGACCCGTTCGACCGGGCCGGCGAGGTAGTGGGCGAGCGAGAACAGATGGTAGCCGTGGTCAAACACCAGCGGCCCTCCGCCGCACAGCTCCTCGTTGAATCGCCACGCCCAGGAGGAAAGAGGGACTTCCCAGGAAGTGTCTGACGTCCCCGTGGAGACGTGCATGCGGATCGCCCACACCTCTCCGATCTCACCGGCCTCGAGCATCTGCCGGGCACGAACGGCCGGCGCGTAGTAGACGAAGTTCTCATAGACACGCAGCATCACCCCGGCCCGCTGCGCGGCGCTGATCATCTCGTCCGCCTGAGCGGCCGAGAGCGCCATCGGCTTCTGCACCGAGACGTGCTTGCCGGCCTTGCAGGCGGCAACGGTCATGGGGCAGTGAAGGTGGTGCGGGGTCAACAGCTCGACGAGATCAACCTCTCGGTCGTTGAGCACTTGGTCGAAGTCGCGGTAGACCTTGTGGACGCCCCAGGCGCGCGCCTTATGCTGGGCCCTCTCCTGATCTGGATCGCAGACGGCGACGATGCGGGCGTCGGCTCGACCCCGATAGCCGAGTTGATGGAGGTCGCTGATGCGCCCGCAGCCGACGATGGCGGCGCGTATGGTCTCCATGGATGACCCCCGTTCTCCCCCGCCGAACTCCGAGACTACTTGGCACTCGCTTGCGACTCACTCGCCTCAAGCTTGGCGCGCACCTCGGCGTGTGACTTGCGCGTGATTGGATAGCGGATGAGGAGTGGCAGCGTGACGATGATGCAGGCCGCCGGGACCAGCCCGAAGAAGGCACGGATGCCGAGGAGCGCCTGCGGCGTCTGCTCGACGTTGGGTGCGTAGCCGACGCCGGTCAGGATCCAGCCCACTGCTGCCAGAGCCAAGGCCTCCGAGACCTTCGTCGCCAGCCCCCACACGCCGTAGTACATGCCGCTGCGCTGCTGCCCGGTCTCGGCGCGATCGAAGTCGGCCACATCAGCCACCATTGACCAGGGGAAGATCCACTGCGCGGCGAGCCCGAAGCCGCCCAGCACGGCCACCAGGTAGACCAGCGAGGTCTGCTGGTGCGGAAGGAAGAAGGTGATGGCGATCGCCAGCGCACCGATGGCCATCCCCAGCGCGTACGCCGGTCCCTTGTCCATCTTCTGCCCCAGCCAGCGCCAGAAGGGGATCGATGCGGTGACGCAGATCAGCATCAGGCCCATCACCAGCGATGTCTGCTCCTTCATCAGCAGCTGATACTCGACGTAGTAGGCCATCAGCGTCTTGACGAAGGCGAAGGCGATGTTCATCACGAGGTAGGTCCCACACAGCCAGAGGAACGGCTTGTTGCGCAAGGCGATGCCGAAGGAACGGATGGGGCTGGCCTCAGAGGGAGCGACGGCGGCGACGCCTCGCTCCCGGATGCCGGCGGCGGAGATCAGCAGCACGACCGCCGCCAGGGCGCCGTAGGCGATGCCGATGAAGGCGAACCCCGTGCGCTGCAATGCGAACAGGCCGACGATGGCCGGCGTCAGCGCTGCGCCCACCAGGTAAGCCGGGACGGCCAGCGCCATCCGGTACGAGATCAGGGCTGAGCGCTCATCGTAATCGTCGGTCAGCTCCGAAGTCAGGGCGTAGTAGGGGACATTGGTGAATGTCCACAGCGTGTCGAAGAGCATGAAGGTCAGCGCGATCCACACGAAGGTCCAGATCCGGCCGGCCGGAGGGACATACCACAGCAGGGCGATGGAGAGGCCCAGCGGGATGGCGCCGAAGATCATGAAGACCCGGCGCTTGCCGAACCGCGACTTCGCCTTGTCGGTGTACCAGCCGGCCAAGGGATCGTTGATCGCGTCCCAGATCTTGCCGATGAGCAGCGCGCTGCCGGCCAGCGCCGGCACGACCAGCGCCGCGTCGGTGTAGAACTTCATCAGAAAGAACTGGATGGCCGAGTTGACCGTGGCGTTGCCCAGGTCGCCCACGCCGTAGAAGAACTTGGTGCGGGTCGGCAGCTTCCCCGCCGGAATCTCGTTGTTCACGCGTCCCTCCTTTGCCTGGCGCTAGAGAGCTTCGACGACGGTGTGAATGGATGGATCGGCCTTCATTGCAGAGTCCAGAGCGGGCCGGTGGGGCGGATATGTCAGCGCTGGCCGGATCACGAGATCCGGCGGAGACTTCAGGTTCTCGGGCATCGGTCGGTGAGAGGCGGCGATCATGCGCAGGCCGTCGACGCGGAGTTGGCGGACCATCTCTCGCAGCTGCTGGACCTGCTGGCGCGTCAGCTTTGCCATCTGGACGCCTACAGTCCGATGGTGTGCCGGAGTGACTGTGTCTCGTCGCACCAGTTGCCAACGTTCCAGCGGCCGAAGACGCCGACGCCTCCGAGTTCGTGCGGGCCGAAGTAGACCGGGAGGTGAATCAGGGAGAGGCCCGGGTGCGAACCGGCCTGGTGCAGGGCGGCGCGTAGCGACTCGGGCGTGCGCCCCCCGTCCAATGCCAATACGCCGGGAACGGCTCGGCCCCAGGCTGCATAGTCCACATGAACTCGGCCGCTCGTGGCAAACTCCGCCCCGTACTGTGCCTGTTGCAGCCCGCTGATCGCCCCCATTTGGCTGTTGTCCAGGATCAGGATGCAGCCATGCGCGCCGTGCTCCAGGCCATCAATCAGGATCTGTGGGTTCATTGTGAAGGAGCCGTCGCCGGTGAGGGCCAGCGCGTAGAAAGGTTGCGAGGCCGCAGCCGTGGCCAACAAGGCCGAGGTGGCGAAGCCCATGTAGCTGGCACCGGTCTCGGTGAAGGTCCGATCCGGGTGATCGTCCTCGGCGATCTGGAAGCCGTTGGCCTGCACGTCGCCGGCGTCGAAGAAGACGACCGCGCCCCGCTCCCCAGCCCAATCCAGGGCGATCTTGATCGCCGCCGGCTGGGTCATGACCGCGCTGCCCCAGTACTCGTCCGGCAGGACCGGAGTCTGGAACCGTTCGACCTTCAACGCCTGCCAGTCCGCCTTCTTGGCGGCGCATGAGCGCGGCCAGGCGGCATCAGCCTTGAGCGGCTTCTCCCGCAGCGCCCGATTCAACTCCTGCAGAGTCAGACGGACATCCCCGAGGAGCGCCAACGTCCGGTTGTAGTGTGTGGCATCAGCCAGATCGGCATTGATGTTGACCACGCGGGCCGCCGCCGGGTAGCCAGTGCGGGAGGAATCCGACTGGCAGGCCGCTCGTGTCCCGACCGCGATGAGCAAGTCCGCATTCTCCATTGCGAAGTTGGCGCACAGTGACCCTTTCGAGCCTCCAACGCCCATGTTCTGTGGATGTGCGTACGGAATGCAGCCCGAGGCGATTGGGGTGTGTACGAGGACGGCGCCGGTGAGTTCGAGGAGCTCGAGCAGGTCCGGGCCCGCGTGGCGCGCCCCGCCTCCGGCCTTGACCAATGGCCGCTACGCTTCATGGATCCAATGCGCAGCTTCCTTGTAGTCACCTTGCGCCGGCCCCGGCGCGGCCTCGATCTCGCCGGGAAGTTCGTCCAGGTTGAAATCGGGCAGCCACTCGGCCTGGGTGTTCATCGGGAGCAGGAGGTAGAAAGGTCCGGGGCGAGTGGGGTGTCCGACGGCGACCGCGCCGCGACGGAGCGCGGTAGGAAGGGCGAGTGGCGTATGCAGCGTGTACGCCGCGCCCATCGTGGTCGCCAGGCGCAGGAACAGCCCCTGCTCGTGCTTGGGGATCTGCTGCATGTTGAAGCCCTCATCCTCCGTGGTTTCGTCACCAAACAGATACCAGACGCCCAAGCCATCGGACGCGGGAACCAGCGAGGCCGCCAAAGCTTGGAGGGCGCCAGGGCCGATCGAAGTGACGACCGCCGCCTTCTCATTCCGGACCCAGCGGAGCGCGGCGGCAGCGTGGGAAGCCTCGATCTCATTCCGAACAGCGAGCACTCGGACCAGCCCCGACTCCTGGTAGATGCGCAAGACTTCGCCTACTTCCGTCGAACCGTGGCCGAAGACTGCGAAGTAGGTTCGTACTCCCTGCTGCAGCAACCCCAAGACGAGGGCCTCGGAGAGCGTCAGGTCGACTCGCTGCGGGATCAGACCTTGGTCGCGGGCCGCAGTCAGGCTACCGGCGCGGGCGATTGCGGCGGCGCGCCCGGACCGTGCGTCGGTCAAAGCCTGCCTGGAGAGCGTGGGGAACGGGATCATGTCGATTCCCTCCGGCCGGCGGGGTTGAGAACGAGGGGCTCGACCGATGAGCCCGAATATCCCTTGCGGAGTTCAGATCGCTTCGATGCCGAGCAGCCCGCAAAGGTCGATGAACTGGCTGCGGTGATCCCCGTGGGCAAGGATGTAGTGCTGAGAGAGCACCTTGCGGGCGAAATCCGCAACTGGATCATCGAGGATGATCTCCAGGCCCGGCAACTGCGGCGCCGGCTGCTCCCAGCCGGCCTCCTCC
>JAPLGR010000260.1 GCA_026390045.1 Chloroflexota bacterium
CGAAGCCGCAATCGAATCGGCGAGCGCCGCTTCTTCCACCGAAGCTCTTCAGGCAGGCTTGGTGGACCGAATCGCCAGCGATGTTCCCGATCTGCTGCGGCAGATCGACGGGCTGACGGTTGAAGTGGATGGGCAGGAGCGTGTCCTGAAGACCGCGTGGGCATTCCCTCAAGCGATTTCCCAGACCCTGACGGAGCAGCTGCTCCAGATTCTGACCAACCCGAACATCGTGCTGCTCCTGATGACCGTGGGTGTCCAGGCGATCCTGATTGAGATTTCAAGTCCTGGCGGCTGGGCGGCGGGGTTCATTGGTGTTGTCTGCTTGGCGCTGGGCGGCTACGGGCTCGGCATTCTGGACGTGAACTGGTTTGGGTTGGTCTTCCTCATCACGGCGTTTGCCCTTTTCGTCCTGGACATCAAGGCGCCCACCCATGGCGCGCTGACAATTGCCGGCGTGGCGTCGTTTGTCGCCGGCGCGCTAATCCTGTTCAACTCACCCGGCACGCCGTCCTTCCAGCGCGTCTCCGTCCCTCTTGTCGTGGGACTGGGGCTCTTCACGGCAGCCGGATTCTTCGTGATGCTGACGTTCGTCCTCCGGGCCCACCGCCGGCCGGTCGAGGTCGGGCGCGAGGCGCTGATTGGCCGCACGGGCGAAGTGCGCAGCACGCTGGAGCCGTCCGGGATGGTTCAGGTGGGGGGGGAACTGTGGTCGGCTGAGATCGAACCCGGGACGCCGGCCATCGGCACCGGCGAGCGGGTGGAGGTCGTTAGCGTGCGAGGTCTGCGGCTGTTGGTGAGGCCTGCCCCTAGAGGACCGGTTGACGCCGTGTCCCCCAAACTGTAAACTAGCCCTGATCACCATGCCCAGCAAGGAGGACTGAATGCCCGCGGCAGCTTTCCGCCTGATTGTACGGACTGGACCCAACCCCGGCGTAGTCATCGATCTCACAAAGGAAGTGTCGATGATGGGCCGGGATGTCACCAATGACGTTGTCGTTGGCGACGCGGAGGTTTCCCGGCAGCATGCACGGATCACGCGCACACCGGCCGGCTACGTGCTCGAGGACCTTGGTTCGACGAACGGGACGTTCGTCAACGGGGAGCGTCTGGCGGCGCCGCGAGTATTGAATCCCGGCGACCTGCTTGGCGTGGGCGAGAATGTGACATTGACCTTCGACTCGACTTCGCCGGAGGCGGCTGCCACGGTGATGGGCGCTCCGGTCGGCAAGTCCACGGCCGCCCCGCCTGCGCGCGCCGCCGCGCCGAGGCCCGCTGCTGCCGCGCCGGCCTCGGCCGCATCGGCTGCTGAGGTCCCGGGGGCTGAAGTCCCGGCGGAGAAGTCGGGAACTCGGCGCTGGATCATTGCTGGCTGCGGTTGCCTGTTCCTGATGGTGGCCTGCGTCGGGCTGCTGTTCTTCCTGGACGCGTACTACCCCGATACGCTCTACGCTCCGCTCAGGGCTCTGGGCTTCTGACCCCTGCTGATATGATGTGGGGCGGCCGCCGGCCGCCCCACGATTTCCCGAACATGGCAACCACGCTCGCCAGTTGAAGTCACCTTGCGGTTTGCCCGTTCTTGAAAGATGACCGGGGCAGGGAGGAGCCAGATGCCTCTCGCCCCTCGATGGAGAAGAGCCATGGAGATGGAAGTCACTTTCCCCGGGGGGGCGCGCGTCGACGCGAGTTTCGGACCGTACGTGGTGCGGACCGACCAGCCACCAGCGGAGGGTGGCGAGGGATCAGCGCCGACCCCCTTCGCGCTGTTTCTCGCGTCGTTTGGCACCTGCGCCGGGGTCTACGTTCTCGGCTTCTTGCGCAAGCGCAGCCTGCCAACCGACGGTGTGAAGCTGATCGAGCGGGCGCACCGCGACCCGGCGACCGGCATGACCGACCAGGTGGAGATCGAGATCCTGCTCCCGGCGGGCTTTCCCGAGAAGTACCGCGAGGCCATCGTACGCGCCGCGGAGCAGTGCGCGGTCAAGAAGCACCTGGAGAAGCCGCCCGCGATCCTGGTCAGCGCCAGACAAGCGTAGCCGCAGGGCGTTGGTCGGCCTGGGAATCGGAAGGGAGGAGCAGGTGGGCAAGGTAATCCCGATGGGGACACGCAAGCGGATTGCGCTGGTGGCACACGACAACCGAAAGCAGGACTTGCTCGAATGGGCGCGTTACAACCGTGGAACGTTGGCCGAACATGAGCTGTACGCCACCGGCACGACAGGAAAGATGATCGCCGACAAGCTGGATCTGGAGTTAACGCGCCTGCTCAGCGGGCCATTGGGCGGAGACCAACAGATTGGGGCGATGATCTCCGAAGGGGCGCTCGACATCATGATCTTCTTCTGGGATCCGCTCGAGCCGCAACCGCACGACCCCGACGTCAAGGCACTGCTGCGGATTGCTGTGTTGTACAACCTCCCCACCGCCTGCAACCGCTCTACCGCCGACTTCATCATCTCCTCGCCCCTGATGTCGGAGCAGTACGACCGGATCCAGATCGACTACGCCGCGCGGCTGAGGCGACCCTAGCCGGTAAACCCGGCGGGGGTCGATAGATTCGGTTGAAGGCGTGGCCTCAAGCCGGGGTGACCTCGCCCTCAACCACGGCCGTGAACGTCAGCCCATCTGCGCCTGCATCGACGCGTATCGTCTCCCCCTGCCGGAACTCACCCTGCAGCAGCCGCAGCGCAAGCGGATCTTGCAGCTCGCGTTGGATCACTCGCTTCAGCGGGCGGGCGCCGTAGACCGGATCGTAGCCGACCTGGGCTAGGTGTTCGCGCGCCGCCGGGCTGACTTCGAGATGATAGCCGGCCTCCTCGATTCGCCCCGTAAGCCTGGCAAGTTGGATCTCAACGATGCGGGCCAGGTTGTCCTTCGTCAGGCGATGGAAGATGATCACCTCATCGACGCGGTTGAGGAACT
>JAPLGR010000674.1 GCA_026390045.1 Chloroflexota bacterium
CTGGGATCGACCTGCTGCAGGTGGCCTGTGAAGGTCAGGTCGGGGAGGGCATCGAAGATCACTTCGACTTCGTTCCCGACGATGACCTTGTCTAGGTCGCTCTCGTCAAAGTATGTGTCCAACATAGGCGTGCTCAGGTCAGCCAGCGTGATGAAGGCTCCGTTGACCGAATCACCGACATCGGCCCGCACCTCCATGATGGTTCCGGCGAACGGTGCGATGACGGCGGCTGAGTCAAGATCCGCCTGTGCCTGGGCGAGGTCGCTCTTGGCCTTGGACACCTTCAGCTCGGCCGCCGCGAGGTCGTGGGGATCCACGCCGTCCTTCAGACGCTCGACCTCGAGCTCGGCCAACATGACGTTGGCTTTGGCAATGGCGAGATTCGCGTCCAGTTGGGCCTGCTGGGTCTCCGTGGGCGTGCCCTTGTACCAGTTGACGCTGGCCAGCGCGGACTGGTAAGCCTGAACCGCGGCAGCGTAGTTGAGGTAAGCCTGCGCCTTGCCTTCCTCGTCCGAGCTAGGAGTCGAGTCGTATTTGCCCTTGGTGACGCCGACCTTGTCCTCTGCCACCGTCAGCTTGGCCTCCGCAGCCTTGAGTGTTGTGCTACTGGCTCGATGGCCTTCTTGCTGATACTGCCAGGTCCTTTCAGCCTCGGCCAGAGTATCCTGGGCATTCGCCAGGGCGAGCTGGGCCTGGGCCAGAGCGAGCGGCCCCTGATCCTTGAGAGTCTGCAGCGCGTCCTCGGCCGTGGACAGATCGAGCTTCGCCTGGGCAACGGCTGCCTCAAGCGATCCGCGGTCCGCCTGTTCGGCCAGGGTATCGCCTGCAGCCACCACGTCGCCGGCCTTGACGTTCACTGCCAGCACGGTGCCTTCGGTTCCGAAGCCGAGCTCCACACTGTTCCCGGCGATCAGTGTCCCTGAGCCACTGGCCGAGAGGATCAGACTGCCGGTCCGGACGATTGCTGTCTGCAGCGTGGAGGTGTCTTCCACTGCCGCCTGGGCGGACGCGCTCAGGTTGCGGAAGGTCAGCCCGCCCCCGATCAGGACGGCGAGAGCAACCGCAAGGACCACCCAGCGGCGCCACCCGACCCAGACGTGGCGGGACCACACTTCGCGCACGCGGCTGCCGGCGCTGGCCAAAGCGCGGCCAACGGAGTTGGCAAGGCGGCTGATGTTGTTCTTCAGAGAATGGAAGAAGGCATTCACAGCAACCCCCGAAGGGAGAATTGGACTCCGCAACAAATGTAGGCCGGCGCTGTAACAGAACGGGCCTCAAACCGTGTGGAAAGTGTGAAGATGGCGTTCGAACGCTGGAGACATGGCCGATCGGCCGTCTGCACAACCGTGGCCATGCCCATGGCCCGCTCCCGCAACGCCTTCTAGGCCGGGCAGCTTGCGAGCCGCAAGATCACGGGACATGCCAGTCAGGCGCTGTGCCGCCGCCGCTGATGTCTGGACAATGGGCCCAGACGAGCCGGAATCTGCGAGGACGGGCAAGGGAAAGTCTCGGTTGCATCGCGACTGACATCAGGTCACAATCGGGTTGTCCGAGACGGAGGTCGAATGACTGGCAAGGACGGGATGATCACGCAAGTTGATGACATCGGCTGGGAGAAACACCTGGCCGCCCGCGCCCGCCGAATGGAAAGCTCGGTCATCCGTGAGTTGCTCAAGCTGACCGCGCAGCCCGACATGATCTCCTTCGCCGGAGGGCTGCCGGCACCGGACTTCTTCCCAATCCGGGAAGTGGAGGAGGCCTGCCACTACGTCCTGCAGAACCAGGGCCGGACCGCCCTGCAGTACAGCCCCACGGAGGGCTTCGAGCCGCTCAAGGAGTGGCTTGCAGACACGATGTCGAGGTACGGCATCTGGGTCGAGCCCGACAACATCCTGATGGTCAACGGATCTCAGCAGGCCTTGGACCTGATCGGCAAGTTGTTCGTTGATCCAGGCACCCGCATCCTGTGCAGCCGCCCGACATACCTGGGGGCGATCCAGGCGTGGGATGCGTACGAAGCAGACTACCAAACCGTTCCCATGGACGATCAGGGAATGATCATCGAAGGGCTGCCGGAGGCGCTGGACAAGAGCCAACACAGGCCGCGCTTCGTTTACGTGCTCCCCAACTTCCACAACCCGGCGGGGACGACGCTGACGCTAGAGCGTCGCAAGCAGCTGGTGGATATCGCCCGCCGGTACGATCTGGTGATTATCGAAGACGATCCCTACGGCGAGCTGCGCTTTGATGAGGAAGACATCACACCGATCTTCCGTCTGGCACCGGAGCGCACGATCTACTTGAGCACTTTCTCCAAGACGCTGGCACCCGGATTCCGCCTTGCCTGGGTGGTGGCTCCCAAACCGATCATCTCGCGCCTGGTGCAGGCGAAGCAGGGCGCCGACCTGAACACGGGGGCCTTCGTGCAGATGGTGGCCTACGACATCTGCGAGCGGGGGATCCTGCGCCAGCACGTCCGGCGGCTGCGGGGCGTGTACCGTTCACGGCGCGATGCGATGGTCGACGCGTTGCACGAACACATGCCCCAGGGTGTCTCATGGACCGTGCCGCAGGGAGGCCTGTTCCTCTGGGTGCGAACCTCTGACCAGATCGATACGCGCGACTTCATGCAGAAGTCGATCGCCGCCAAAGTGGCTTACGTCCCCGGCTTTGCCTTCTACCCCGGGGGCAAGGGCGGAGAGCACTCGATGCGCATGAACTTCTCGTACTCCAACGAGGAGACCATCAACGAGGGGATCCACCGCCTGGGCATGGCGATGAAGAAGGAACTGGCTGGCGGGTAACGAGCCGCCGCAGCGGAGCTAGTGAGGGAGCTGGGCTGCAGGTGCGCGTCTCGAGAGACGCCTACGGCTCAGCCGAGAGGGCGCAGCGGAATCCGATGTCGCTCCTGGCGGTATCGGGAAACTGGTAGTAGCGGTTGGCTGAGCGCGCGTACACGAGGGTCTGGCCGCGGACGCCGTCCAGCCAGGACCCGCCGCGCACGACCCTCCATGTGCCAGCCTGCGGGCCGGGCGGATTGCTTACCGGGCCTTCCTTGTAGTAGCCTGACGCGTACCAGTCGGCGGTCCACTCCCACACGTTCCCGGCCATGTCGAGGACCTTGTAGGGGCTTGCGCCCTTGGGATACGAACCGACCGGCGCGGTCTCCGGATAGCCGTCGTCGACGTCCGCTACGTGCCAGACGAAGTCGCAGCCCTGGTCGCAGAAGTTGAGCTTCTCTGGGTCGGCGACGCCGATCCATTCCCACGGGAAGCGGCGGCCGGACACGCCGCGGGCCGCCTTCTCCCACTCGGCTTCCGTCGGCATACGCCGCCCGGCCCACGCGCAGTACTGGCTCGCCTGCTCCCATGTGACGTTGACCACCGGATAGTCGTCGTACGCGGCGTCCCCGAAGTACGCGTGCGGGGAGAACACGCCGAACACGGCGGGGGGCGGCGTGCAGGAGCTGGCGCTCACACAGCGCGCGTACATCGCGTTCGTCACCTCAGTCTCGTCGATCCAGTAGCCTGCGAGTTGGACACGGCGCTGCGGCCATTCATCCGGCTCGGCATACACATCATCCTTGTCGGATCCCATCCAGAAACCGCCGGCCGGGATCCCGATCAGCTTCATCCCGTCGGTGGGTGAGACCCACGTCAGGCTCTCCGCCTGCAGACCGGGGAGCGGCCCGGAGTCAACGATCGTGGGGGTGGGACGGGGCGTCTGCGACGCTGTGGCCACCTGGG
>JAPLGR010000357.1 GCA_026390045.1 Chloroflexota bacterium
GGCCTCATCCAGTTCGTTGCCGGCGATGCGCACGGCGTCGGCGGAGACGATGCCGCTCATCGCCAGCACCGCCGCCTGGGTCACGCCCCCGCCCAGTTGCACAACCATGTTGCCGGACGGCGTCGCCACCGGCAGGCCGACGCCGATTGCCGCCGCCAGCGGCTGTTGAATCAGGTGAACCTCGCGGCTCCCGGCCTGCAGCGCCGCCTCGTGCACGGCACGGCTCTCGACGCTGGTCACGCCGTACGGCACCGTGATCATCACCCGCGGCTTGAACAAGCGCGCCGGGCCGCAGGCCTTCTCAATGAAGTGCCCCAGCATCCGCTGGGTGACTTCAAAGTCCGCGATCACACCGTGGTGCAGCGGGCGCATCACCTCGATCGTCTCGGGCACGCGGCCATCCATCTCACGCGCCGCCTGGCCAACCTCAACGATCTTCAGCTCATCGACGTCGATGGCGACGACGGTCGGCTCGTGCAGCACAATATCGCCGCCTTCGCAAATCAGCGTGTTGATGGTTCCGAGGTCAATCCCCAGATCACGGCCGAATAACGGCATGGCTCAGCTCTCTTCTGGTTTCCTCGACGGCTTAGGGCCGGGTCGCCCAAAGCGGCGGTAGCGCCGAGCAGCATCAAGCCGCAGGGTCGAGCGGCGGAGGGCAGCCTCGAGAGCGAGGTACTTCTCCGCCTCGGCCGGGGTGACGGCCTTCAGCATTGCCTCCGCCCGCTCCTTCGCCGCCTGCGCTCGTTCCAGGTCAATCTCGTCCACCTTCTCACCCACGTCGGCCAGGACGGTCACCACATCCGGCTGGACTTCCATGAAGCCTCCGGCAATGGTGAACGCCTGCTCCGCGCCACCCTGGCGGACGCGCAACACGCCGTATCCCAGCGTGGTCAGCAGCGGGGCATGATCCGGCAGGATGCCCATCTCGCCTTCACTGCCCGGGGCCACGACCATGTCAACCGGCCCCTCAAAGAGCAGCTTGTCTTGCGTGGCGATCTCACATCGCAGCGGCATGGCGTCTCCCGTCGCGCGCGATGGCCGCTAGGCCGCCGCAGCGGACAACCGCTCGGCCTGCTCCACGGCATCTTCGATCGTCCCGACCAGCAGGAAGGCCTGCTCCGGGAGGTCGTCGTGCTTGCCGTCCAGGATCTCACGAAATCCGCGGATGGTGTCGGCCAACGGGACGTAGCGCCCCGGCCGGCCGGTGAACTGCTCCGCCACCGACATCGGCTGCGAGAAGAAGCGCTCGATCTTGCGCGCTCGCGCCACCAGCAGCTTATCATCTTCACCCAGCTCATCGATGCCGAGGATGGCGATGATGTCCTGCAGGTCCTTGTAGCGCTGCAGCACGCGCTGGACCTCGCGGGCGGTGGCGTAGTGTTCCTCGCCGACGATCACGGGATCTAGGATGCGCGACGTCGATGCCAGCGGGTCGACGGCGGGGTAGATTCCCTTCTCGACGATCGACCGTTCGAGGGCGATCGTCGCATCCAGGTGAGTGAAGGTCGCCACCGGCGCCGGGTCTGAGTAGTCGTCGGCCGGGACGTACACCGCCTGCATCGAGGTGATCGAGCCCGTTCGGGTGGAGGTAATCCTCTCCTGCAGCTCACCCATCTCGGTCGCCAGCGTGGGCTGATAGCCGACGGCCGACGGCATGCGTCCGAGCAGGGCCGAGACCTCCGAGCCGGACATGCTGAAGCGGAAGATATTGTCGATGAACAACAGCACGTCGCGGCCCTGATCGCGGAAGTACTCCGCCATCGTGAGCGCCGTGAGCCCAACGCGCAGCCGCACGCCCGGCGGCTCGTTCATCTGACCGTAGACCAGCACGGTGTCCTTGAGCACGCCCGACTCGATCATCTCGCGGTACATCTGCGTCCCCTCGCGGGTGCGCTCACCGATGCCGGCGAAGACCGAATTGCCCTTGTGGACCGTGGCAATCGAGCGGATCAGCTCCTGGATGATGATCGTCTTGCCGACACCCGCGCCGCCGAAGACACCAGTCTTGCCGCCGCGGGTAAACGGCGCGATCAGGTCGATCACCTTCAGGCCAGTCTCGAAGACTTCAACGCGCCGCGACTGTTCCTCAAACGCCGGGGCCGGACGGTGAATCGGGTAGGTCATGCGCGTGTCGACCGGTCCTTTCCCATCGACCGGCCGACCCAGCACGTTGAAGACGCGCCCTAGGGTAGCCTCGCCCACCGGCACGCGGATCGGCGCCCCCGTCGCCACAGCTGTGGCACCGCGCGGGAGCCCATCGGTCGTGTCCATGGCGACAGCTCGCACCACCCAGTCCCCCAGATGGCGCTGGACTTCAAGGATCAGCGGTTCCGCGTCAGGCCGGGCGACTTCCACGGCTTCGAAGATCTCCGGGAGTCCGTCGGGTGGGAACTCGCAGTCCACCACCCCACCCTGCACCTGCACCACGCGTCCGGTCGACCTTCCCATGCACTCCTCCGTCGGGTTGACGCCTTACGCCGCGCCGGCCTACGCCAGCGCTTCCGCCCCGCCGGCGATGTCCAGCATGTCGCTGGTGATCGCCTGCTGGCGCGCCTTGTTGTAGTCCAATCGCAATGCCGAGACCAGTTCCTTGGCGTTCTGGGTGGCATTGCGCATCGCCAGCATCCGCGCCGCGTGCTCGCTGGCCTGCGACTCAAGGATCGCCTGGAACACCTGCAGCGCCGTGAAGCGCGGGACGATCTGATCGAGCAGCTCCGTCTCGCCCGGTTCATAGATGTAGGCCGAGGCTGCGTGCGCACGCGCGGCGAAATCCTTCACGCGCCCCCCACCTGTCTCGAGCTCCAGTGGCAGAAGCTTAACCGCCCGCGGCACCTGCGTCAGAAGGTTGACGTAGTCCGTGTAGACCAGGTACACCTGGTCGGCGCGCCCCTGAAGGAACTCATCCACGGCCAGGCGGCCGATAGCGGACACGTCGGCGAAGACCGGCTCGGCCGGAAGACCGCTGAATTCGGCCTGCAGTTGTCCCCTGCGACGCACCAGCATCTCGCGGCCCTTGCGCCCGACCGCGATGAAGCGGACCTCGGCGTCGGCCTGCCGAAAGCGCTCGAGGGCAAACCGAACTATGTTGATGTTGTGGGCCCCGCACAGCCCGCGATCGCTGCTCACCAGGACCACCAGAAGGCGGCGCTGCGCGTCGCGTTCGGTCAACAGTGGATGCAGGTAGGCGCGGCCGGGCTGACTCGAGAGATGCTGCAGCACCTGCCAGGCCTTCGACGCGTAGGCATGCGTTGCTGCCACGGCCTGCTCGGCCTTGCGCGCCTTGCTGGCGCTGACCGCTTGCATGGCGCGCGTCACCTGAGCGATGTTGTTGACACTGCGGATCCGAGACCGCATCTCCCGGCCGGAAGGCATGGGTCAGTGCTCCAGAATCAGGCGGTCGCCTGCCACGTGCGGTTGAAGGCCTCAAGCGCCTGACGAATCGCGGCCTCGGTCTCGGCCGTGATCTGCTTGCGCTCGGCGATGTCCGCCAGCATCGCCGCGTGCGACGCCTGCAGGCTGCGCAGCATCGCGGTCTGCCATACCTTCACCTGGTTCACCGGAACAGCATCGGCGTAGCCATTCGTTCCGGCAAACAGCGATACGACCTGCTCCTCAAGCGGCATCGGCTGGTACTGCGGCTGCTTGAGGATCTCCTGCAGCCGCTGTCCCCGGCTGAGCTGGGCCTGTGTCGCCTTGTCGAGGTCCGAGCCGAACTGGGCGAAGGCGGCCACCTCACGGAACTGGGCCATGTCGAGGCGGAGCTTGCCCGCCACCTGGCGCATGGCGCGCACCTGCGCCGAGCC
>JAPLGR010000213.1 GCA_026390045.1 Chloroflexota bacterium
CAGGGCGGCCTCGAAGCCCGCCAGGTGCATGACGCGCGAGGTGTCGTCGAGGACGGTCTGCGGCGTCGTCTTCAGGACAGCGACGGTGCCTTTGCCTGGGAAATCACTCATCGATATCGTCTCCGGCGTTGATTCTATCGCACCGCCGAGCCGCCAGGAAGTGGGAGGTCCGGCCCACCCATGCTAGAATCCTCAGTGTACGGCCCGTGCCGCGCGGCGGCTGGGGAGGATCGATGGAGACGACTGACCATCAGCAGCAGGACCAGAAGTACGCGGCGGCCTTCCGCCGCGCGGTCTGGCTGCAGGTCTACCTGCCGCTGATGGTCGGGGTGATCCTGGTCATTGCCCTGATCGCGTTTGGGCTGGTCGCCGGCGGGTGGGGCGGTGCAACAACAAGCGGCATGGCCGACATGGCGCTCGTGGCGCTGCTGTTGCCCGTGATGCTTCTTGGCGTGATCGCGCTCGCGGCGGTTGTCATGCTCGCCGTGGGCTTGGCGCGGCTAATCGGCTGGCTCCCCGAACAGAGCCGGATCGTGCAGTATATTGCCGCGCAGATCGCGCGGCAATCGGATCGGATCACCGGACGCGTGGCCCAGGTGATCGTGGTCCCGAAGTCCGCCTGGGGCGCGCTTGGAGCGCTCCGGGCGCGGCGAACCGGAAAGAGCTGAGGAGGCACGGCATGGAGACCAGGCCCGGCAACTGGAAGGCAAAGGCGATCGTCGTGGGCGCGCTCGTTGGCGCGCTGACCGGGGCGGCGGCGGCGGTGCTGCTCGTGCGTCGCTCAGAGAAGCACGGCGAGTCGCTCAATGTGAGCACCGGGGAGGGCCTGCGCCTCGGGATGCTGCTGGCCGGTCTCTTGCGTGAGGTGGCAGCACTGCCCGACCGCGGCGAGAGCTGACGGCCCAAGCGACGCGTGGTTCTGTTCCGAGGCGCCCCGGAAGGGGCGCTTCTCTTTCGACGGCCAACCGGGCGGTGCAGGCCAGGCATGGGATGCCACTGGTGGATGGGTGTTCGGGCGCGGACCGCTTGACGCGGGATGAGACTCGGCCTACTCTTGTGGCTGAACGAACGTTCGTTCATTCATGCTAGGAACCATGGCCAGACCTGCAGCACCCTCATCCCCCGCCGACGGCCCCCGCGCCCGCATCCGCCAGGCCGCGCTCGACCTGTTCCTCGAGCACGGATTCCATGCGACGTCGATGCGGCAGATCGCCCGCCAGGCCGGGGTCTCCCTGGCCGCCATCTACAACCACATCGCATCTAAGGAAGCGCTGTTCGTGGAGCTGCTCTCTGAACTGGTGCCCCACCGCGGGCTGGTGGCCGCCATGTCGCAAGCCACCGGAGACACGGTGGAGGCGCTGATCAACGACTCGACCCGGCGCATGGGGGACGCTCTCATCGAGAACCAGGTCAACATGCGCCTGATGTTCGTTGAGCTGTTGGAGTTCAAAGGGCGCCACGCACCGTTCCTGGCCGAGGAATTCCTTCCCGAAGCCGCGGGGTTTGTCACCAAGCTTCAAGAGGCACAGGGGAGACTGAGGCCCTATCCGCCGATCATCATCGCGCGGGCTTTCTTTGGGCTGGTCATGTCCTACGCCGTCAGCGTGGCCTTCTTCAAGGACATCCCGCTGATCGAGTTTGGGCCTGAGGACCTGATGGCCTTTGGCGACATCTTCCTTCATGGGATCCTGGACGCCGAAGCCTCCGGCGCCGTGCGATCCGACACGGGGTAGGCACAAATGATCAACCATCGCATGATGGCCCTGATCCGCAAAGAGTTCATCCAGATCGTCAGGGACCCCCGGACGCTGTACATCGTTCTGGCCATCCCGGTCATCCAGCTCTTCCTGCTCGGATACACCGCCACGACCGATGTGCGCAACGTCCCGCTGGCCGTCTTCGACCAGTCACGCAGCCCTGCTGCGCGCGACCTGCTGGACGCCTACCGGGCGGCCGATTACTTCAGTCTGGCCTACGACGTGGATTCCGAGCAGGAGTTGCGCACGCTCATTGATGACGGACTTGCCCGCGCCGGGCTGATCATCCCGCCCGACTTCGAGGAGCGCTTGCTCGCCGGCGAGACGGCCGAGGTGGCGTTCATCCTCGACGGCAGTGACCCGAATGTCGCCTCGACCTCCCTGGCAGCGGCCCAGTTGATCGGCCAGTCACACTCGACACAGCTGACTGTCGAGCGCCTGACCGCCCAGGGCGTGTCGACCGCCACCCGGCAGGCGATCGATGTGCGCGCCCGCGTCTGGTACAACCCGGACCTGGTCAGCGCCTATTTCATGATCCCGGCGCTGATCGGGATGATCCTGCAGCTGCTGACCTCGCTGCTTACAGCCTCGGCCATTGTCCGCGAGCGGGAGCGGGGCACGATCGAGCAGCTGATCGTCACCCCGATCCGCTCCCACGAACTGATCCTGGCCAAGATCATCCCCTACGCACTGATCGGCTTCTTTGACACGATCGAGATCCTGGTCATCGGGACGTTGTGGTTTCACGTGCCGATCCGCGGCAGCCTGGGGTTGATGCTCCTGCTCTCGGCGCTGTTCCTGGCGGGTTCGCTGGGCGTGGGGCTGTTCGTTTCGACCATTGCCAAGACGCAGCAGGAAGCGATCATGCTGGTGTACTTCACCATGCTGCCGACGATCTTCCTGTCCGGGTTCCTATTCCCGCTGGCGGCGATGCCGCGGGTGCTGCAGTGGGTGTCGTATGCCATCCCGCTGCGCTACTACTTGATCATCATTCGGTCGATCCTGCTCAAGGGCGTGGGCGCCAGCGCGTTGACCGGGGAGATCGTCGCCCTGGCCATCTTTGCTGCCGTGCTGCTGACCGCGGCTGCGCTGCGCTTCCGCAAGCGGCTCGACTAAGGAGGACGGTATGCACCTGGAGAAGATCCGACGCGTGGCGCCGATCGTGGTGTTCGTCGGCCTGGTTGCCGCTGGGATGATCTACCTGACGGTGGTGTCGGTGAAGGGCGACGGCCCGCTCCAAGCCTCCGGGACAATCGAGGCCGTTGAGGTCAGCGTGGCCTCGGAAGTCTCCGGACGTGTGGAGGAGGTCCTGGTCGAAGAGGGTGCCTCGGTGGATGCCGGGGACGTGCTGCTGCGGCTGGACAGTCGGCTGCTCGAGGCACAGCGCGAGCTCGCGCTGGCGGGGGACGAGGCGGCCGTTGCCGCAGCCAAACTCGAGCTGGTCAACGCACAGCAGGCACTCGACGCGCTGCATGAGAACTCGCCGCTGGCTGCAGTGCAGGCCGAGCTGGCGCTGGCCAACGCGCGGGACGCGCTCGAGGACGAGGAGTACCGTTGGAGGGTTCAGCAAGCGGGCAACCGCGCCTCGCCCGAGACCATCCGGGATGCAGAAGCGAAGCTGCTGCTGGCCGAGGACGAAGTGGCCCGCTGCAAGGATCTGTACGACATGGCCTCCGGCGATTCGGGCAAGGCGCTGGCCTTGGTCAAGCTGACCG
>JAPLGR010000314.1 GCA_026390045.1 Chloroflexota bacterium
ACCGCGCCCTTGGGCTCCGGCGGACTACCCGCGTGCTTGTGCATGTCGCACTGCCGGCGCTCGGCACCGTCGCAGGAGGCGCCGATACTATCGTCGGTTCCCTGCTCGGCACGTGCGAGACGGTGATGCTGCCGTCCTTCACCGAGCAGTCGATGCTGACGCCGGTCATTGGGCCGCCGGAGAATGGATTGGCTTACGGTGCGAGCGCCGAGGACAATCTGACGGCCGAATTCTATCACCCGGACTTGCCCACGCACGACGTGGTCGCGGAGCGACTGCGGCATGATCGCCGGGCGGCGCGCTCGATGCACCCGCTTTACTCGTTCGTGGGTGTGAACGCCGGCGAAGCGCTCCAGTCCCAGAGCATCGACGATCCGCTGGCGCCAGTGGGCTGGCTGGCGGATTTCGATGGTGACGTCCTGCTGCTGGGTGCCAACCACAAGGACAACGTCGCCCTGTACTACGCGGAGCACGCTGCGGGCCGCAAGCAGTTCATCCGTTGGGCGCTCACGCCGGAAGGCGTGGTTGTTTGCCCCAATTGCCCCGGTTGCTCGGAAGGCTTCCCTTCGATCAGCGACCGTCTGGCCGGGGTGGTGCGGCGGGCGCGGCTGGGGAACGCCCGCGTCGAATTGATCCCGGTGCGCGACCTGATTCACATCGCCGTAGGCTGGATCCGGCAGGACCCGCGGGCGCTGCTATGTGAACAGCCGGGCTGCTCGCGCTGCCAGGCCGTGCGCGCCTCGGTCCGAGCCAGCCTGTAGCCCACAGTCCGGCTCGACCCCGACGCGACCCCCAAAGCCAACTCACGGGCTGGATCTGATCTCGGAGGACTTCTGCGCGCCGGGAGCGCCAAGGACGATCGGATGCCTTGCGCCGGGCCTGGGGAAGCCGTATCATTTCGCCAGACTGCTCCCTGGAGGGTGAAGTGGACAAGCGCACGCTCGGCATCATTCTTACTGTTGTGACGGTGTTGTTCTGCGGCTGCCCGGGCCTGTTCATCTGTCTGTTCGGGGGACTGACGGCCGCAGGGCTTGGGACCTACACCACGGACGTCCTAGGCACGACCGGGGTGGGAGAGCTTCCGACGGGCTCGGGGTACGGCATGCTGTGCGGGGGGCTGATCCTGATCGCCATCCCGATTGTCATTGGCGTTGTGATGCTGCGCAAGCCGAAGGCCGTCCCACCCACTGACATCGTTCCGCCCGTCTCCTGATCGCAGGCGGGCATCATTCATTGAGGACGGCCAGCCGCCGCGCGCCGGCTGGCCGTCGTGCATCGCAGGCAGATTGACCACTGCGTTGATCCTTGGCGCCACCGGGTTCATCGGCGGCCATGTCGGGCTGGCCGCGCTGCAGCGCGGCTGGGAGCTGCGCGGCCTGCGGCGGGACGCGTCTGCAGTGGGCCTGCTGGGCGCGGAGCGTATCGCCTGGTTCATCGGGAACCTGGACGAGCAGGGCTCGCTAGAGGACGCGCTGCGCGGTGTGGACCTCGTGTTTCATGCTGCCGCCTTCTACCCGAGCGATGGACGTCGCGTGCCCAGCCAGGTGGCCCATGCCGTCCAGCAGATGAAGAACGTGCTTGAGGCGCTGCAGCGTGCCGGATCGCCGCCCCTCGTGTACACCTCCAGCCTATCGACCATCGGGCGGCCGCCTGAAGGCGAGGACCGCCTGGCCGATGAGCGTGATGTATATGTCCCCGGAACCCTGCCGCGTTCGGCCTACTACGAGACCAAGATAGCCATGGAGACCGAGGTGCTGCGCGCGGCCGTAGTGGTCAACCCCACGGTTGTGTTTGGCCCCGGAGATGCGCGGCCGACCACGGGTGGACTGCTGATCGCCCTGGCGCGCGGCTTCGGAATCGTTTCCCTGCCGGGCTGGCTCAACATCGTCGACGTGCGCGATGTCGCCGAGGGGCATCTGCGCGCGGCGGAGGCTGGTGTTCGCGGCCAGCGCTACATCCTGGGAGGCGCGAACCTCAGGATCAGTGAGTTCATGCGCGATGTGGCGCGACGGGCGAACGTTCCGCCGCCGCGAGCGGAGATCCCTGCTGCGCTGCTGCGCGTCATAGTGCGCATCGGCGAGCGGCTGCCGGGCGCCAGCGTGCTGGGAAACCATGTGGGCGCATTCGAGCATTGGCAGCCAATCAACTGCAGCCGGGCGGAGCGCGAGCTGGGCTTGAAGCCCCGGCCCCTGGCCGTGACGCTGGCCGATTCCCTGCGCTGGTACGAGGAACATGGCGCCCTGAAGCGAAGAACGGCTGTGGTATGATGGCGGCCGCGAGAGGTCCCGCCTCCGGATGAACGAGCAGCCGAAGATCACCATCATCGAGGGTCCGCCGCCGACGTTTGAGGCGGCGACTGAAGCCTGGCTCCTCGGGCTGACCGAAGGGCTGGCGCTGTCCCAGGTGGCCGTGTGCCGCGTGCGCACCGCGAATGGCCCCCAGTTGGTGGAACGCTGCTACCGCGCCTGGCGGGATGGACAGTCGATCTCGCTGGAATACCGCGCTGAGGACGGCTTGGCGCAGCAGGCCCCGATCGTGGCGGCGCGCTGGACCGAAGTCCCCGACGGGCATGTGCTGCTGCTCTGGGTGCGGCTGGAAGAGGCCGAGATCGAGGTCGACCTCGATTTCGGGGGAGAGGACCTGGACGACGATCCGGACAGGTCTCAGGACGGCGGTCTCGAGAGCCGATAGGCCTCACGCACCGGGCGGAAGCGCCCGGTGATGTTTTCCCACGGACGCATCAATGGAGGTGGACATGGCCGAGGAGAGCCACGGGCTGCACGTAGAGTGCATCGGCGCGGTGCTGAGGATCACGTTCAACCGCCCGCCGGCCAACGCCTTCGAGGTCCCGATGGCACAGTCGCTGCGTTCCGCGTTGCAGAGTGCATCGGAGGATTCGACCGTGCGCTGCGTGTGGCTGACCGGCGATGGCAGGTTCTTCAGCGCCGGGCAGGACGTGAGCAGCATAGGCCATCCCCCGCCCGCGATGGTCCAGCAGGCGCTGCATGAGATCTACAACCCGTGCATCCTGCTACTGCGAACGATGCCGAAGCCGGTGCTGGCGGCGGTGAACGGGCCGGCCGCAGGCATGGGCCTCGGCCTCGCCCTGGCCGCTGACCAGCGCCTGGCGGGGCGCAGCGCGCGTTTCGTCTTCGGTTTTACCGCCATCGGCCTGACGGCAGACTGCGGTGTCTCGGCGTTGCTGCCGGCGTGGGTCGGCCCCAGCCAGGCGATTCGCATGGCCTTCCAGGAAGAGTCGCTGACCGCGGAGCAGGCTGAGGCCTGCGGCCTGGTCGCGAGCGTGTGTGAGGACTCTGAGCTGGAGAAGCAGGCAGGGGCGTGGGCGGAGCGCCTGGCAGCCGGGCCGACCCACGCTCTGGCGCTCACCAAGCACGCATTCAACCGGTCGGTGTTCCCGGACCTCGAGCGCCGGATGGAGGAGGAGGCGATCCGGCAGGCAACGGCTGTCGACACCGCGGACGCCCAGGAGGGGGTGCGGGCGTTTGTGGAGAAGCGCCGCCCCGCCTTCCGGGGGGCTTGAACCCCGGGGCCGGGTGGGTGCATGATAGGAGTACAGCGCATCGCGGCGCGTGCCAAGGAGGTGGTGCATGTCGATCACCGAAGGCGTCGTGTACTGCGATGGATGCGGGGCGGAAGTGAAAGATGCCCCGGTCGTGCGGCAAGGATTGACCTATTGCTGTGCCATCTGTGCTGAGGGAGGCGAATGCGATTGCGGCGAGGAGGATGACGATCGCCGCGCGCCGGCTGCACCTGCAGCGTAGCGGGTCAGGTCATCCGCCTGAAAACCGATGGATGGAGTGGGATGGTGATGACACCGCCCCACTCGCCGTCTTGGCTACTCGAGGGATTGCCCGAGGCGAGCCCGCTCCTCTTCGACGATCGAATCATCAAGCTTCTTGTACAGAGGGACGGGCGGCTGCAACCGCTGGCCGGGCGCAAGTGTGCTCGGCTTCCACCGTCCGGTGGCCCGCGTCCCATCGTAGACAAGTGCCTCATGCTCACGCGTGGCCTCTGCGAACGTGACGATCTTCAATTCGCCGAACAGCGGCTCCTCGTACCCAAGCAGCGTATGCAACTTCTCGCTGCTGAAGGGTAGGAAGGGCGCCAGCAGCACCTTGAGCGAGTCGATCGCCTTCAGGGCCGTGTAGACGGTGGTGGCTGCGGCGACCTTGTCCTGCTTGACGACACTGAACCACGGCGCGCGGTCGAGATAGCCATTGACTGCACGCGCCAGGCCGATAGCCTCGGCCAGCGCGGCGCGCAGCCGCACGGCCTCGAGGTGCTCCGCGACGGTCTGGAAGCCGGCCTCAACCTGCTCGAGGAGCTGGCGGTCGATCGGGCGCAGCTCGCCGGGATCGGGCACCACGCCGTCCCAGTGCTTGTAGGCGAAGGACAGCACACGGTTGGCCAGGTTCCCCCAGGTGGCCACCAGCTCATCGTTGTTGCGGCGCACGAAGTCGGCCCACGAGAAGTCGCTGTCGTGCGACTCCGGCATCACCGACGCCACGTA
>JAPLGR010000067.1 GCA_026390045.1 Chloroflexota bacterium
CTGTTTGTCCTGCTGGTGCGGTGCCTCCGCCAGCAGCACGGCCACGTGATCGGCGCCGACGTGGCCCGCGATGCACGGCAGGATGTGGACCCGCGCTGACGGATGGAACTCGAATCCGAGGTCACGCGCCGGCAGATCCACCGGCTCGGACGTCGCCAACGAGAACGGTGCCCCGCCAAGCTCCACGGGGTCGATCCCCAGTAGCAGGTGGTGCATCACCGTGTTGCCCACCAACACAGCATCGATGATCGCCGCCGGCGTGAGCCCAACCCGCCGCGCCGCCTTCTCAGCGAGCTCATTCACTGCCCGCACGATCACCCGGTTCATCCGTTCGACGCCTTGCGGCTCCGACATGCCGTAGCTCACCCGGCTCATCAGGTCCTCGCCGAAGCGTACCTGTGGGTTCATCATCGATTCAGTAGCCAGCACGGCTCCGGTCCGCAGGTCGCACAGGTGCGCCGCGACCGTCGTGGTGCCAACGTCGACCGCCAGCCCATGGATCCCTTCCACATATCCGGGCTCAACCCGCTGCACGATGTGATCCCGCCACAGCGTGACTGTGACCGTCCACGATTTCTTGCGCAACGCTCGCTGCAGGCTGCGCAGCGGTTGCACCTCGATCTGCAGATCGGTCAGGTGCCACTGCTCCGCCAGAGCATCTTGCAGACGTTGCCAGTCGCCGCGCGAATCGTCGATGCGCGCCGGCGCCACCTTCACGTAGACCTGCCGCACCGCCGGGTCGATGCTGATGGAGCGATCGCTGGCCGCCTTCGCAATAATCTGCTTGTGAGCCTGGCTTTCCTCCGGCACGCTGATCAGGACATCGCCGGTTACCTGCGCCGCGCAGGCCAGCCGCCGGTCCCGGATCCCATGCGCCTCGCAATACTGCCGCTCGACCTCCCCGGCCGGCGACAGGTGCGCCTCGCTCGACTCGATCCCGTGTTTGGCGAAATGACCGGTCTCGACAACCACCTGGCACTTGCCGCACGTCTGCCGGCCGCCGCAGATGGACTCAATCTCCACCCCGAGGCCGCGCGCGGCTTCCAGCACGTTGGCACCCGCCTCCACACGGCCCCGCCGGCCGGAGGGCATCAGCACCAGTTGAGGTCGATCCTTTTCGCTTCTCATTCGTTTCCTTCGTGCAGCGCCGATCGTCGGCGCCTATCCGATCAAACCGATGGTGGCGATGCCTGCGGCCACCAGCGCCGCTCCCAACAGTCGCATCGGTCCGCTGCTCTCCTTCAAGACCAGCACACCGTAAGCCGCGCCCAGCACAACGCTGAACTCGCGGATGGCACCCGCGTACGCCGCTGTCGTCCCGCGCGCCATGGCAAACAGCACCATGGCGTAGGCGCAGAGCGAGGTGAAGCCTGCCAGCACTGTCCACCCTTTCGAGTAGTGCCATTCGTTGCGCAGCCCACCCCACCCGATCTCATGCAGCGTGAACGGCGTGAGCATCACCACGCTCCACCACAGCGCCAGATAGGTATACAGCAGCGGTTCGACGTAGCCGATGCCGACCTTGTCGATCATGGTGTACAAGGAGATGCACACGCCCGCGGCCAGCGCCCAGCGCGACGACGGCAGACGCAGGGCGCGGAAGGGTTCCTTCCAGGCTCCCAAGCGGGGTAGGTTGACCACGTACAGCCCGACCACGATCGTCAGAACGCCGAGCGCCCCACCCCAGGTGAGCGGCTCGCGCAGCAGCAGCACCGACCAGACCAGCAGCAGCGTCGGGCCCAAGCCGCGCGAGAGCGGATACACAACCGACAGATCGGCGCCACGGTAGGCCCTGGCAATGGCGTAGAAGTAGGCCGCCTCGAACACGGCGCTGCCGATCAGCAGCGCCCAACCCTGCCACGGGATCGGCTGCCAGGCGAAGATCACCACGGGCACAAAGAGCACGCCGCTGAACAACAGCATCCACCAGACAAAGGCCGTCCGGTCCCGGCTGCGCTTGAGGGCGATGTGGGTTACGACGTGGACGAACGCCGAGCCCACTAGGATGAGCAGGTTGGCGAGTGTCATGCCTCATCTGCCTCACGCTCTGGCGGCGCGCCCTCCCCGAAGAACAGCTTCACGCAGCGCCGCCCGCGGTTCGCCGCCTACGTTCACTGCGATCGCGCCGTCCGGCCACCGGTGCAGAATGCGTCCAGCCTGCTGGCGGCGTCGAGTCGCCGCGCACCAGCCCCGGGAAAGCGGTGCGCACCCGGGCGTCGACCTCGGGCGAGAAGGCCGCCGGATTCGCCGAGGTCAGGATGTCGCGGGCGTACTGCATAGCATGCGCCTGCGAGTCCTTGCTCCCCTTCTCCATCCACTGCTGCCGCGCGTCGCGGTCAGCCACGAACGGAAGGAAGGCGGTCGTCTTCATGCGCTCCAGGGTATGGGCGTGGTCGATGAACGCCCCGGCCGGGCCCACCTCGGCGATCAGATCCAGCGCCAGGTTGTCCTCACTGAACTCCACGCCGCGCTTGATGCGCTTGAGCATCAGTGCGATCTCGTCATCGATCACCGCCTTGGCGAAGTCGAACGCCATCAGTGAGTCGAGCAGCCCGGTCAGGTTGAACATCTGCACGCCGCCGAGCAACCCGGCCACGGCCGACATGCCGGTTTCGTATCCCGACTGGGCATCATTGACTTTGGCATTGGTCAGGCCGATGTAGCCGCCATTGGGAATGTTGTAGTACATCGCCATCTGGGCAAAGGCGATGAACAAGATGCCGGTCTCGATCGCCCCGGGCGCGTAGGCCCCGGTGCGCATGTCGCCCACTGTGGGCAGCGTGGCGTAGATCGTCGGTTTGCCGCGCCGCACCATCTGCTCCAGCACGGCTGCCCCGAGGAACTCGGCGTTGCCCTGCACCAGCGTCCCGGCCAGCGTCAGCGGCGATGTCAGCCCTGCGTTGGGGACGATCGTCGGGTAGCACGGAAGGTCCCGCTCGGTGTAGAAGATCAGCCCCGCCGTCGAGTCGAAGTCCATCGTCAGCGGCGACACCACCGGGCAATAGTGATGTGTGACGAACGGGTGCTCCCGGTAGGCTGCCTCGCTCCCGGCGATGGTGAAGGCCAGCTTGAGGATCGCCTCGAAGTCTTCCGGCGGC
>JAPLGR010000647.1 GCA_026390045.1 Chloroflexota bacterium
CGGGCTCCACCTCCCGTGCTCAACCGACACCGATATCGTCCGGGCCATCGCCGATGGCATCGCTGCGGAGGCGCCAGATAGCACGGTGTGTCTCCCTGCTTGGCCGTATGGGGTGAGCACGCACACGCGCCAGTTCCCCGCGACGCTCAATCTCGGCGGCCGCGTCTTCGAGGACTTCTTCCTGGCCGTCGTGGCGCGCCTGGTGCAGCTGAAGGCCGAGATGATCTTCTTCTCCAATGGGCACGGCGGCAACCATTCCTTCCTGGTCAACGTCGTCAAGTACGCCGGCGAGCAGTGGCCCAGAGCCTTCGTCGCCACCGAGTTCGCGCACACGACCGGCCCGGCGCTGGAGGCCCTTCGTTCGACCAAGCGCGGCGGGCTGGGGCACGGCTGCGAAGTGGAGACCAGCTACATGCTCCATCTCCGACCCGACCTTGTGCACATGGAGAAGGCCAAGCCTGAGACCAACTTCATCAGCACGCCCAACTACTACATGGACTGGATCGAGGGCGGCAGGATGATCGCCAACCCGCACTGGACGGATGACACGGTGACCGGCATCTACGGCGATCCGACCCCCGCCACGGCCGAGAAGGGAGCCCTCTGGCTGCGGGCGGCCGTCAACGAGAAGCTTGAGATCCTGGATGAGGTTCGCCAGCAGCATGTTCTGCGCACGGAGCGCCGCGCCAAGCAGGCCGCGACTTGATGCCCGGTGCCGCGAGGGTTCCCCGGGGCGCCAGAGGTATGCAGACGGCACGTTCTGCGGCAGAATCACACCATCGGGAAGGCGCCGGGCCTTCCCTTAATCAGGAGCGATGAGCGGATGGCCAAACTCACCTCACTGCGCGAGGCGGTCACCAGCCTCATCCGCGACGGTGACTGCGTCTACGCGGCAGGATTCACCCACCTGATCCCCTTTGCCGCGGGTCATGAGATCATTCGCCAGCAGAGAAGGAACCTGATTCTGGCGCGCGCCACTCCGGACCTGATCTACGACCAGATGATCGCCGGAGGTTGCGCGCGCAAGGTCATCTTCTCGTACGCCGGCAATCCCGGTGTAGGCCTGCTCAAGGCCATGCGCGCCGCGATCGAGGCCGGGCGGCTCGAATGGGAGGAGTACTCTCACTTCAGCATGATCTCGCGTCTCACCGCTGGCGCCGCCGGACTGCCCTTCCTCCCCATGAATCCGACCGCGGCCGAGGATCTGGCCAAGGTCAACCCGAACTTCAAGCGCCTGACCGATCCCTACTCCGGCCGCGAGGTGATCACAGTCCCGGCGCTGAATCCGGATGTGGCCATCGTCCACGTCCAGCGCGCCGATGCCGACGGCAACTGCCAGCTGTGGGGCATCCTGGGTGAGCAGCGCGAGGCTGCCTTCGCCGCCGACCGCGTCCTGATCACTGCCGAGGAGATCGTCGATGCGGCGGTCATCCGCTCCGACCCGAACCGCACATTGATCCCCGGCTTCATTGTCGACGCCGTCTGCCATGTGCCTCACTGCGCCCATCCGTCCTACTCACAGGGCTACTACGACCGCGACAACACCTTCTACCTGGAGTGGGACAAGATCAGCAGCGATCCCGAGAGGCTCAAGGCCTGGCTGGACGAGTGGGTCTACGGCCTCGACGATCGAGAGGCCTACTGGCAGAAGTTGGGACCCGAGACGCACCGGCGCCTGCAGGTCGAGCCGCGCTGGAGCGAGCCGGTCAACTACGGAAAGCACTAGGGGTTGCCGATGGACACCTTCACCGCACCCGAGCTGATGACCATCAATGCCGCCCGCATGCTGCGCGACGGAGACGTCGTCTTCGTCGGCGTTGGCCTGCCGAACTTGGCCTGCAATCTGGCGCGCCGCACGCACGCCCCGAACCTGGTGATGATCTACGAGTCGGGCGTGATCGGCGCGCAACCGGCCCGTCTGCCGCTGTCGATCGGCGATCCATCGCTTGTCTCCGGAGCGCTGTCGGTATGTTCGATGTATGACATCTTCGCCTTCTACCTGCAGCGAGGGTTGATCTCCGTGGGGTTCATGGGCGGCGCGCAGATTGACCGTTTCGGCAATGTCAACGCCACCGTTATCGGAGACTACCACAAGCCCAAGGTCCGGCTACCGGGCTCGGGCGGGGCCATGGAGATCGCGGCCTGGGCCGATCGGTGGTTCATCATCACTCCACACCAGAAGCGGCGCTTCCCCGAGAAGGTCGACTTCTGCACCTCGGCCGGTTTTCTAAGCGGGCGATCCCAGCGCACGCAGAGCGGCGTGCGCGGCGGCGGACCGCAGGCCGTCGTCACCGACCTCGGCATCCTCGAACCGGATGAGACCGGTGAGCTCGTGCTCACCCAACTCCATCCGGGCGCGACTGCGGAGCAGGCACAGCAGAACACAGGCTGGGCGCTGCGCACCGCGCCCCAACTGAAGAACACCGATCCACCGACGGTTGAGGAGTTGGCGCTCTTGCGCGATCTCGATCCCCAACGTATCTACCTGAGTTCCGCGGGATGACGCCCAGCACCTGACTGGTGGTGGCACGCACCTGAGGCCTCTATGCCCTCCTATCTTGACATCGACCCGCACGACATCCTGCCGCTTTCGCTCCAGCACAACTTCTGGACCTGGTCGGCCCAAGCACGCGTGCAGCCGATTCCCGTCTCGCGCGCCGAGGGCGTGCACTTCTGGGACGTCGACGGCAAGCGCTACCTGGATTTCAACTCGATGACCATGTGTTCGAACATCGGGCACGGCCAGCAGCGGGTGATTGATGCCATGGTCGAGCAGACGCGCGCCCTTCCCTTCGCCGGTCCGGGTATGGCCACGGCACCTCGCGCTCTGCTGGGAAAGGCGCTGGCTGAGATCACTCCACCGGGGCTCAAGCGCTTCCTGTACACGCTGGGCGGCGCGGACGCCAACGAGAACGCCATCAAGCTGGCACGTGCCCACACCGGCCGCCCGAAGATCCTCGCCCGCTACCGCTCCTACCACGGCGCCACCGGCGGCGCGCTGGCCGCCACCGGCGACCCGCGTCGCATCGCCTGGGAGCCGCTCACCATGCCGGGCGTCGTCCACTTCCTCGACCCCTACCGCTACCGCTCGGTCTTCCATCAGAACCGACCCGATGTCTCCGAAGCTGAGTTCTGCCGCGACTACCTCAATCACCTGGAGGAGGTCATCCAGTTCGAGGGGCCATCCTCCATCGCGGCCATCCTGCTCGAAACAGTGACCGGGACCAACGGCGTCATCATCCCGCCTGAGGGCTACCTGCAGGGCGTGCGCAGCCTGTGCGACCGTCACGGCATCCTGCTGATCTGCGACGAGGTGATGTCCGGATTCGGGCGCACCGGCCGCTGGTTCGCCGTGGATCATTGGTCGGTCGTCCCTGATCTGATGACGATGGCCAAGGGCCTTACATCAGGCTACGCGCCGCTGGGAGCCGTGGCGATGACGCAGCCCATCGCCGATACCTTTGCCGAGCGAGTCTACCAGGGCGGGCTGACCTACAACGGCCACCCGGTGTGCCTGGCGGCGGCCATTGCCACGATCCGCGTGATGCAGGAGGACCGTCTGGTCGAACGCGCGGCGGAGACGGGGAAGGCCTTCGCCCGGCACCTGCGCGAGCTGGGTGAGGCACACCCGTCCGTCGGGGACGTGCGCTCCATC
>JAPLGR010000504.1 GCA_026390045.1 Chloroflexota bacterium
CTGCTGCACGGCCTCCGCTTGGGCGCGGAAGTTGGGATGGGTGATGTCTACCACATGGAGGAGCAGATCGGCCTCCCGGATCTCCTCAAGCGTGGCGCGGAAGGCGGCGACGAGGGTCGTCGGCAGCTTCTGGATGAAGCCGACTGTGTCCGAGAGCAGGATCTCACGCCCGCCGGAGAGCTCGATGCGGCGGGTCGTAGGGTCGAGGGTGGCGAACAGCTTGTCTGCGACGTACACGTCGGCACCGGAGAGGCGGTTGAGGAGGGTCGACTTGCCGGCGTTGGTGTAACCGACGATGGCGACCGTCGGGATGGCCGCCCGCTTGCGCTGAGCGCGGTAGCGCCGCCGGTGCGATCGGACCTTCTCGATTTCCTGGCGCAGGTGCGTGATCCTCCGCCCGATCTCACGGCGATCGACTTCCAGTTGCGCCTCGCCAGGCCCGCGTAGGCCCACGCCTCCAACCGAACCGGATCGCCCGGCACCTCCGCCTGCCTGCCGTGCCAGGTGGGTCCAGGCTCGCGTCAGGCGCGGCAGTCGGTACTCATACTGCGCGAGCTCTACCTGCAGCGCCCCCTCACGCGTGTGGGCATGTAAGGCGAAGATGTCCAAGATGAGCGCTGTCCGGTCCACCACACGTACGTCATCCCCGAAGATGCGTTCCAGCTCGCGCTGATGGCGCGGGGAGAGCTCGTCGTCGAACAGGATCACGTCGGCAACAGCGTCCTCGGACAGCGCCTTGATTTCCTGTACCTTCCCGGAGCCGAGCAGCGTGCGCGGATCGGGCTTCCGGATGCGCTGTGAGGCCTCGCCGACAATGGCCAGGTCAGCCGTGTTCGCGAGCAAGGCAAGCTCCCGAAGAGAATCGTCCATGGAGAGCAGCGTCGGAGCTTCCGCCACCTCGATGCCAACAAGGAAGGCGCGTTCCTGGGGCAAGCGTGTGGGGGTCGGGGTCTTCTTAATGCGCTCCTTGAGGCGAGGCCAGTGGTCAAGAAGGCGGAGTGTACGTCCAAGGCCTGGGGACGCCAAACGCTATCGGCGGGAGAGGATCCAAGCCTGAAGCACTGAGCCCACCTGCTCCAGGCTCTCCGCCGAGACCTTGTCCTGCGTATCGCCCGTTGTGTGCCAGTAGTCGTACTCCAGGTCGATGATGAGAACGGCCGGGATGCCCAGGGCAAGGAAGGGCCTGTGGTCGTCAAGGATAGCGATGCCGGGTTCATCGACGAAGGCGTCCGCTCCGAGATCGCGGGCGATCCCCCAGATCTCGTCGGTCAGGATGCTGTCTGAGCTGCGCTCTCTCGGCAGCCGAAGGTCGGAGTCGCCGACCATGTCCACGATCACCACTGCCTGCGGCTTCGCGTCCAATTGCGCAACAAAGGCCGCCGCGCCGGCACTCCACTCCCAGCCGTCGAGGTCGCCGCTGTCTTCGCCGTCAAAGAAGGCCAGCCAGATCAGCGGGTCGTCGGCGTCTGCGGGCAGGACGCGCGCCAGTTCCAAGAGGACCGCCACACCCGATGCGCCGTCGTTCGCACCGGGGACCGGCGCCGAGGGGTCGAGGGGATCGCGATCCGCGCGCGGTCGAGTGTCGTAGTGCGTGCCGATCACGATGGGGCCAGCAGCGTTCGATGATCCGCGCCTCCCGATCACATTCCGAAGTTCAACGCCCTGATATACAGAGGAAGAGACACTTGTCTCCCAACCCGACCCTTCGAGCGAACGCCCGATCCATTCCGCTGCCTGCGCACTTCCATCCGTGCCCGGGATTCTCGGACCGAAGGCTACCTGTCGTTCAACAAGGGACA
>JAPLGR010000173.1 GCA_026390045.1 Chloroflexota bacterium
ATCGGCCGCATCGCGATCGACAACCTGTACCTCGCCCAGTCGGAGAAGGACCAGGCGGTCGGCCAGGTCGCCGAAAGCCTGCGCAGCTACTGGCGGGCCCACTACCAGCTGCGGCGCCTGACGCTGTTCGACTTCACCACCGGCCAGCCCATCCGCTGATGGCGGCGCGCATCGGCGCCCTCAGAAGAAGGGATTCTCCACCGGGCTCCAGCATGCGGCCTCGAAGCAGCTCGGCGTGCAGAACTCGAAGCTGTCCCCCGGGCGCGCCACCCGATAGCGCATCGCGAAGCCGTCCTCCTCGTTCGTGGCGTAGGCGAGGATAACGCCGGGGAAGGGATCGGCCTGGGCGCCGGTCTGGTCGGACAGGTACGCTTCGCCCGACACCGTCACCTGGTAGGTGGGGGACTGCTGAAGCTGGGGCAGGGCTGCCCGCTGGGCCAGCGTCACCGCGTCGCCGTAGTAGACGCAGTTGCGGACCGCGTCCACGACGAGGTCCTGGGCGGCGAGGGCCGAGGGAACGAGGCAGAGTGCAGCGGCGAGGATCGGGCGGATGTTCGTCGGATCGTTCTCCGAAGGACGAGGGCAGTGAAACTGTTTGGGCAAGAGGGTGCGGTTACAGCTGTGTGCCGTGCTTCTCGACCCAGGCCTTGGCTTGCGCTTCGACCCACGGATAGGTGAGCTGGATGCCGTCTTCGAGATAGACCTTGGGCTGCCAACCCAACGAGTAGATGCGCTCATTGCTGAAGTTGCGCGACTGCACGCCGACCGGCCCTTTGATGTGCTTGATGTTGATCTGCTTGTCCGCGATCTTGGCGACCGTGGTTACCAGCTCGTCCACCGTCACGTACTGCGGGCAGCCGATGTTGACCGCGCCATGCAGATCGGACTGCATGAGCAGGTAGATGCCCTCGACCATGTCGTTGACGTGCGTGTACGATCGGACGGCGGTGCCGTCGCCCCACACTTCGATCGTGCCGCCATCGGGCACGGACGCGATCTTGCGGCATATCGCCGCCGGGGCCTTCTCGCGCCCGCCGCGCCAGGTGCCTTCCGCGCCGTAGCAGTTCTGGAAGCGCGCGATGCGGACTTGCATGCCCGTGTTGCGCTCGTAGGCTTCCGCCAATCGCTCGGAATACAACTTTTCCCAGCCGTATTCATTATCGGGATGCGCTGGAATCGCCTGCGCTTCGGTCATCTCCGGTTCGCCGGGCTGCATGTCGCGATAGACGCACGCCGACGACGAGAAGAAATAGCGCGGAATCCTCATATCGGCGGCGGTGCGCACCATGTACAGATTGATCAGCGCGCTGTTGTACATGATCTCGGTCTCGGCCGAGTGAATGAAGCCCATGCCGCCCATGTCCGCGGCCAGCTGATACACTTCGTCGAATTTGCCGTCGGGCAGGGTCAACGCCTGCTCGCAATTCGCTTTGATGCGCAGATCGAGTTGCAGGAATTCATCAGCGCCGGAGTTGGGTGACCACTCATGCGGCTTGATGTCCACCGCGCGCACCCAGTAGCCTTCGCGCTTGAGTCTCTTGACCAGATGGCCGCCGATGAAGCCGCCGGCCCCGCAGGCCAATGCTCGTTTCATGTCTACGCTCCAGACAGAAGACGCGGCGATTATACGGTGCCTAGAAAACCCGCGCAATTGGCTTCCAGCTCGCCGACATGGCGACGGAGATCGAGGCGGGGAAGCTCCTTACCTACCAGGCGGCGTGGCTGAAGTAGAACGGCAAGCGGCACAAGATCGAGGCCGCCAACGCCAAGCTGTACTGCTCGGAACTCGCGATGCGCACGACCATCAAGGCGGTCCAGATCCACGGCGGCTACGGCTACACGACCGACTACCCGGTCGAGCGGATGATGCGTGACGCCAAAGGCGGGACGATTCGCGGCCGCCGCGGCGGGCTGAGATGCACGGCCGATGGGCCGACGCCTGCGGTGGACGGGAAAGGTGACGGGGGAGCCGAAGTCGGCCCCCCCTGTCTCTCAGCGTGGCTGGACGCTGGTGCTCTCGCAAGGCGAGCCGAGCATAGGCGATTCCACGGGCCGAGTCAAGAGTTGCGCGGAGGGTATGTTGCGCGGAGGGTACCGGCGGTGGGATTCGGACCCACACGGGCGCGAGCCCAGTGCCTTGCGAGAGCACCGCGTCTACCAGTTCCGCCACGCCGGCACCCTTGAATCGGGCAGGCTTCCGGTAGAGGCCTCTCGGCCACGAGACGCACCTTCGCAAGGTTCCCGAACCGCAGGGCGAAGATGTCACGGGCTGGACGGGGGAGCGTGACCCTTCTGTTGCATGGCGTAGCGCCGCTCTGCGGCTGCGGTTCCTGTCTGAGCGGCCTCGAAGCAAGGCTTGGCGCCGCGACCCATCGGGCGCACCGCCTCGGTAGGGGATTGCGTAACTCTTGCCGCGACACTATCTTACATTCTCAGATGCAGGGTACCGGTCAACAGCTTCTCGCGCGCCTCGAGCGCGAAGTCCTCCCCCTCGTTTCCAAGCCGAATCGTTACGTCGGGAATGAGCGTGGCATCGTCCGCAAGGATTGGGACGCGGTCCGCGCGCGG